>NZ_DKSP01000027.1:0-4916 GCF_002472745.1 Sphingobacterium sp. UBA7253
TTAATAATTGGTTAGTTAAAACCTGGGGCTCCCAACCTCAGGTTTTCTTTTTTTTATATTTCCGGACAAGAATTTTAAGCGAAGTATGACTTCTATTATGATTATTCAAAATAAATTAGCGTTTTTTTTTATTTAAATATGTGTTTCAATTTGCTGTTTTTCAGGTGATTGCCTTTTGTCCCCCCTTTGTCCCCCTAAATTTTTTCTCTGTGTAGTTAGTTTGAGCTATTTTAGTGTCAGCATACTGTAATAGCGGAATTAGTAAAACAAAGATGGGGCGTTTTCTAAAAGTAGCTGCGGTATATCTTATCCATATCTTTATATATAAAAAGGGCCTTGGCCCTTTTTTTTATTCTTATTATTCAGATTGCCTATTTTGAGCCAAAGACACCTTGACCTAGATTTTGATATAGATCTTTTTCTTCCGTAGGCAATATGCGATCAACCAATTCAAAGCCACAAATAGCAGCGCAAATAGAGCGGAGGATAATCGTTGGTTTTGCCAGCTATCAAACAGGGAATGGTAGCTTAAGTTCCAGAGATTTTGATGCGTAGCCCCGATGAGAATAAAAGAACAAATCGTAGGGATTAAGCCGCTAAGACAATAGATAAATAGTGTATTCTTACCGAAATCGTCAAGGACAGTGTAAATTATCCCTTTGATGTTTTGAAATTCGATAAGATAGATTAATATACCAAGAAAAGAGAGTGCAATTCCAGTGCTGAATACGGCGTAGCTGCTGGTCCAGATCTTCTTATTAATAGGAAAAACAAATGACCATAGATAGCCAATCAGGATAAAGGACAGACCTACGATAAATAGGTTCATCAGCTCCCTTTTTCCTGTCAGTTTTTGAATAATGTACTTTCCGGTAATATACCCGAATATCGTTTGACTGATGGCCGGTAATACGCTCCAGATATCCTCTGGATCAAACGCTGTTCCCTCGCCGTGATAGAGATGGGATGCACCAAAGATTCGGATATCCAGTGCCGTTCCAAACCACCCCTCCAGACTATATGGATCTGTTGGATTACCAGAATAGCAAATTAGCCAATAAACTAATAGGAGCAAGATACTAATAGTGGCCGCACCTTTGTCTCTAAAATAGTATAGTATAATCGCCGTACTGAAATAGCAGAGCGCAATACGCTGCAGCACCCCAAAATACCTATACTTGGCAACGGGAATCCACTCGAGCTGGTGAAGACTATTCCATTCTACAAAAGGGAAAATATTTAAAAACAAACCGAGTAGAAAAAGGATGATTGTTCTTTTGACAATTTTATTCCAGTACAGTCCTGGTGCCAGCTGATCACTATTTTTTAAAGAAAATGCCATGGAGTTTCCGACAGCAAATAAGAAAAATGGAAATATAAGATCTGTAAACGTACATCCATGCCAGATGGAGTGTTCAAGTTGAGGAAATACATGATGATAGTTGCCGGGATTATTGACGAGAATCATAGCCGCGAGTGTAAACCCACGGAAAATATCCAGTGATTTAAAACGAGTCATAATAAAGTATATTAGTAAAAAAGGCTGTTCAAGAAATTAATCCTTTGAACAGCCTATGCTTGGTCTAATTAATAGCCTGGATTTTGAGTCAGGCTCGGATTTGCCTGCAGTTCCAATAATGGTATTGGAAGGAGCAGGCTATTTTGGTTAAAATTATACTTAATCAACGTGGGGTTGCTCTGTTTGCCGTTATCGCATGTAAATTTTATTTCATTTAGTTTATTCATTACATCTACCGTGACACCATAACGATTTAAATCATCCCAACGTTGACCTTCGAAAGCAAGTTCCAATCGCCGCTCGTTGAGAATGATGGCCTTTAGTGCACTGGAGCTGACACCGGATAAATCGGACAGCCCTGCGCGATGACGTATGACGTTAATGGTGTTTATCGCACCAGAAGTATTTCCCAAGGCGTTTTGAGCCTCTGCTTTAAGCAGAATGATGTCCGCAAGCCGCAAAAGGTAAAAATGATCGCCACTTTGGAAGCTGTTGGCATGTTTTTGCTTTACATTAAATGGTATTTCTGTATCGGCATCTCCACAAGGGTTCCAAAACTCATCTGCCCAAGGGACAGAGAAAAACCAGATGTTGGCATTCTTTCGTTCAGTGTCGCCAGCGCTGTCATAAGCTTCGACTAGATCTTTCGAAGGTGTGCCATACCGGCGCCATTCGTTTTCGTTGATTTGGCCATTTTCATCAAGATCCGGGAAAAAGAATGCACCACCCCAACAGCTTAGATTGGGACTGCCGGCGATATAGGGAATCTCTATGATGGATTCACTGTTATAGTTATGTTTACCGTCAAAAAGATCCGCATAGTTTTGAAGGAGCTGATAGCCACCTTTTCCAGTAATCACTGCATCGGCGTATTGCAATACCTTATTGTAATCTCGATCAGGGCGTTGTGCCCATATCTTGGTCAGCAAGGCATTTGCTGCACCTTTTGTCGCTCTAACCTTGTCGATAGAGGCTTGCCCAAATCCATCGGGAAGATTGTTTGCTGCCACTTGTAGATCCGAATCTATAAAATCATAAACCTCCTCTACAGTTGATCGCTTGATGCGTAATACTTCGGCATCGGTACTGTTGGAGTGTTTTTCCAAGGGTACACCACCGTAAAGTTTGACCAACTGATAATAATGGAAGGCTCTTAAAAATGAAGCTTCTCCAAGAATTTGTTTGCGTCTTTCATCCGAAAAAGTAGGATCTGTGACTTTATCAACATTGTCGATAACGATATTGCATTTTGAGATTGCTCCATACAGTTCTTCCCAATCCCTGCGTACCATTTCATTGGTATTGGTAATCGTATTATAGTCAATTTGTGCAAAGTCTATCTCACCACCACCGGCCGCATGCGCATTGTCCGAACGGATATCGGTCTGTAAAATCATCTCCCATTGATAATAATTGGCATTGCTTCCTGGGCGGGTACCATTGCCTATAAAAGAATTATAGGCCCCGTTTAATGCTTTCTCAATATTGTCTCCGGTGAGATAGGCATTTTCACTCGTTACCGTGGAGGTAGGCTGAAGATCTAAAAACTTTTTGCAGGAATTTAGAGCAAGAGAAGCCAATAAGGCGATGGCTAATGAGGTATATCTAGTTGATTTCATTGTTTGTAAGCTAAAAGGTTAAAAAGTTAGGTTTAAACCAACAATAAAGGTGCGTGCCTGTGGCGAAGTACCAAAATCGATGCCCGGTGCCATATTGGAGCTCACGGTTTGCTGGTTAGTTCCCCCGTACATGCTTACCTCAGGATCTAAACCTGAGTATTTTGTGAATGTTAACAGATTCTCGCCTGTCACATAAAAACGGACCTTATTGAGCTTCCATCTTTCAAGCACTTGTTTAGGTAGGGTATAGGCCAAAGTCATCGATTTTACCCTGAGGTAGGAACCTTTCTCTACAAAACGGGAAGAAATCTGTGAATTGTAGTTGTCATCTGTATTGTTTAGATCCGGACGCGGCATAGTACTATTTTTGTTATTGACTGTCCATCTGTTTAACACGGCAGCACTTTGGTTTCTCGGTTCCCACATACCTTCTGTATAAATACGTGTCGCATTAAGGATATCATTTCCCTGTACACCCTGTAAGAAAAAAGAAAAGCTGAAGTTCTTATAGCTGAAATCATTTGTCATGCCATAAGAGAATTTTGGTGTAGCATTACCAATGATAGCCATATCACTCGTTTGAAGACCTGCTTCAGGATCGGCCATCTGATAGATCATATCTCCGGTGTCTGGATTGACGCCTTTCGCGACATAGCCCCAGAATGATCCCAATGCAACCCCTTCTTTTGCAATCGTACTATTGCCGCGGCCATCAATATTTCCGTCATAGTAGGTCCCGCCATCAATATTCAGTACTTTATTGCGATTGAGCCCAAAGGTAACTGTTGTATTCCATTTGAAATCGTGAACGAAATTTCGGCTACTCAATTCGAATTCGAAACCTTTATTCTGTAGGTCGCCGAGGTTTTTCAACGCAGTTCTGTAACCGGAACTATAAGGAACTCTTGAGTTGAGAAGTAGGCCTACAGTCCTTTTTGCATAATAATCTGCACCAAATATCAATCTGGAATTAAAGAAACTGGCATCCACACCAATGTCGGTCTGGTTTGTTGTTTCCCATTTTAGATTGGGGTTGTCCAAGGTAGCAGGTGTATACCCCGGTACAACCTGATCGCCGATATTGTACGATCCCGTGACGTCAACTAAACCAAGATAGGAAAAGGCCGGAATTTGGCTATTTCCAACCTTACCCCAACTAGCGCGGATTTTCAAATCGTTTACTGTGTTTTTCAGGGAACTAAAGAAATCTTCATTGGATAAACGCCAGCCGGCAGAGAAAGAAGGGAAGTAACCCCAACGGTTATTAGGCCCGAATACAGATGACGCGTCAGCTCTCAGATTTGCTGTAAATAAGTATTTGTCGTTATAATCATAACCGATTTTTGCAATGCCAGAAACAGTGGATACAGCAGCATCTATCGCTGTTGGCATCTCCGTAATCATCGAACCTCCATTAACGGTGTGAATTGCTGGATTAGCAAAATTCTGGGTAGCGATATTTGAGATTGTTGTTTGTGTTTTAGTGGTAATATAACCTAGTAAACCTGTGAAGTGGTGCTTGTCACTAAAAGTTCTGTCGTAGTTTAATGTATTTTCGGACATCCAATACTGATTATCCTGCTGCTGGAGCGTCGCCATTCCTTTATATTTTCTACCCTCCGTCGTGCGGAACGGATCCACAAAAGTGCGGTACTGGTTGTTAAATTTCTCATACCCAAACAGCGATTTGAATTTTACTCCAGGTAGGATATTGGCTTCCACAAAGGCATTTCCTGTAAATCTGTTGTTGATATAGCTGTGCTCGTTGCCTGTTGCCA
>NZ_DKSP01000108.1:0-37525 GCF_002472745.1 Sphingobacterium sp. UBA7253
TTTTCTTTTTATGTCTTGACCCTGAAGGGATAATTCTATCAGCTTGGTATTCAATTAATAGCTAGGTTATCAATTCGTTTATAGTTGTCAATCGGCGAGAAAGTTACAATTGGAAAAAAAATTAATTCAGTGTAGTATTTTAGCAAAATCATATTTTTTCTACGTAAAAAACCAGTTTTTAAGCCATAAATTGCTTAATGTTAATAACTAAACCAGTTTAGCAAATAAAGAAAATTTCACTGATAATTTTTTTTTCTCATTTTTCTATATATCTTCAATATAAACAAGAGAGATTAGTGCTGACCAATTAAGCAAACCGAATCGTTTTGACATTTCATTATGTTGTGTTATGCTAAAACGTTTTTATATTTTAAACTTAAAACCTTAAATTATGATGTTAATCCTATTTGATACTGCATAATATCAATTTTGGATGGGAATCGACCAATTTTCCTATCCCGAAAAATCAATGAATTATCATCTCTTTTTTGAGGTGATTTTAACCAGTTATAGTAGAAAAGTAAAAATAACCTAATTATATATCATTCATATGCACATGATAAAAAAAAGGTATTTGGATAGGCTTATTCTTTTAGGGTGGTCCTGTGCCTGTTATTCTTTTGCTTTTGGTCAAGATAAGGTGTTATCACCATCCGATAGTCTTAAGCTTCAGATTGGAACTTCAAAATTGGATTCAATATTTCAGATTAAGACTAGCCAAGTAAATCCAATAGAAATAAAAAAACAGGCGTTATTACCTTACTCTTCCTTAGCACAATACCTAAAAGGAAATAATACTGGGCTTTATGTAACTGAACCCTCCGGGGAATCGGGTACCAAGCAGCCAATGTATTTTCGTGGTATTTCGAGGCCATTGTTCTCTGATATCGACGTATTTCAGAATCAGCCATTAGTTGTTGTGGACGGAGTTCCTTTGGTTGGAGAACACCCCTTTGCTTATGCCGTTCAAACCTATAACCTAGAGCGTATTGGCCCAGCTACCAATTTATTAGCGAATATTAATATAGATATGGTTAAGTCTATTGAAGTATTAAAAGATGTTGCCGCGATTGCGATGTATGGTCCTAACGCTGCAAACGGAGCTATAGTTGTTCGTACGAAAGAGTATAAAGCGGATAAAAGCAACCGGATAGCGGTCAATATGTATACAGGTTTGGCCGAGCGTCCACATGTCACAACAATTAATGGTGAATACGAAAATAAATTCAGAAAGCAGTTTTATGATCTGTATACCTCCAATGGCAAATATAATGACGGCGATTCATACCCTGTGTATTTAAGCGACTCGCTCAACATGAATTATTTTGGAAAATCCGATTGGACGGACTCTTATTACAATAGTGGTTTAGTTTACAATTTGAATGCAAATTTATCAGGTGGTGGGCCACGTGCAAATTTTCAATTTGCAGCGGGCTCAACACAGGATAAAGGCGTGGCTGATCAGGTTAAATTGAATAAATATTATGCTTTGTTTGGGTTGAATATGCGGCCGATGACTTGGCTGACGTTCTCCATGCAGGCAAATATAGCTCGGCTCGATCGTAATCGTAACCTGAATCTGCGGGATAGGTTTGCCCAGTTAGCCTATTTTCCGGATCTGTCGGCCCCCTTGTCGCCCAATAAGGAGGTCTATAATGAGTATTTAAGTTATTATAAAAAAGGTTTTGATAACAACAAGACGAACGTTGTTCAGGGGTACGGAAAGCTGCAGTTTGATTTTGGAAATTTTCATTTTCTTTCGACAGGAATGCTCGATTATAATGAGGGCTATAGGGACCAATTCTATCATAGTAAGCTGTTGGAATCCAATAATTTTGCTTCTAACTACTATGGCTATAATCAGCGGGCTGTATTTGACAATAAGGCTTTTTATGATTGGAATATTAATGAAAAGAATAAGGTAAATCTATTGGTCGGCAATAGTTTGCAATGGGATACCTATCGCTACAACTATGCTTATGCTTATAAGGGCGTGAATGATTTCATTAAGGTGAATCTGTTGGAAGATGATGCGCTTAAATCAAATTATCTCGAAGCTACTGCATATCCTAAGGCACTTATATTTAAGTTTTTAGATCGAATTCGTCATAACCTGGTCTCATTTTATGGAAAAGCGACCTATAACTATGGCGATAAGGTTGAGACGTCGCTCTTACTGCGTTCTGATGGATCTTCCAATGCACAACCGGATGCTCGCTGGATTTTTACGCCTTCAATGTCTATAAATTGGAATATCAAGAATAGTTATTTTAATACCAATACTAGTCTGAAAGACCTTACTGCTCGTTTCAGTGTTGGACGTATTGGCTTGAACAATGTGTTTGATGATTTTGCACAAGGTCCCAATTATGTCGCTCAAATGGGCTTTACGGGTAATCAGCTTATCGCTGGTTATAATGCGATTGCAGGGTTGGTAAGACCTTATGAGTCGGGATGGGTTGGGTACAATATTCCTTGGGCCTACATAGACCAAGGCAATCTGGGCCTGGATTATGCCACTCAGAAGAAAAATTTTCATGTTTCACTTGATGTCTATGTGAAACAGACAAAAAACCAGTTGATTAACATCCCATCTTACAGCGAATATGGCTATAAATCAAGCTATGCAGCAGGAATGAATGTGCAGAATATAGGTGCTGAATTGACTGTTGGGCTTGATCCGGTTCAATCCGATAATTTTAAATGGTCTACGGCGCTGAATGTATCCCATAATCAAAATAAATTAAAGGCATTGCCTAATGGTCTAGATCGACTCGTGATAGGGAATAATCTTTTGGAGGTCGGCAAGCCATTAGACCAGTATTGGCTACTTGCTAATGAAGGTATTTACAGGACTGATGCAGAGGTCCCTCAGGGAATGACCTACAATGCGATCCAGTTACGTGCGGGTGATCCGATTTGGACAGATCGAAATGGCGACAATACGATCAATGATGAGGATCGGAAATTGCAAGGCCATCGGTTACCTGCTGTATTTGGTAATTGGTATAACAATTTTGTGTTTGGAAAATGGGACCTGGGGATCAATATGTACTACAATATTGGTCGACAACTCATTAACCAAGAAATGGCCAATCGGTTTGATTTTATCAATAATGAAGGGGCGAAAAATCTAGATGCTATCAAAGAGATTACGTATTGGGAAAAAAGGGGTGATTACAGTAAATATCCACTATATAACCCCTGGAGTACTGTTATAGCTTATCAGGCCGATCAAGATCTTTTCTTAGAGAATGCTTCATTTGTTAAAATAAGAGCGATCACTTTGGGCTATAACTTAACTTCTCTTTTGGCGGGACGAACTCAGGCCATTAAAAACGCGTATGCCTATGTGTCTGCTAACAATGTTGCTACGATTACATCTTATAGTGGTGTTGATCCTGAGATCGTAGATTATACAGGTTATGATATTGGGTCAAAGATGAGGATCCCACGAATTTATACGCTAGGAATAAAAGTTGACTTTTAAACGTAAAGAAATGAAAAGATATCACCTCATACTGAGTGTTTTATTACTTTTCTTATTGCTTCTGGGAGGCTGTAAGAAAATGCTGGATATAGACTCCTCTCGTACGGTCAAGGAAGAGAACATGTGGAATACTTTGGAGGATACGCGTGCAGGTTTGATGGGAATTTATGGTTTAACCAAAGCGGCTTTGGACGACAATAATGCTTATTGGCTTTATGGAGAAGTTCGGTCAGGAGATTTCGAAAGCCCTAATCGGCAGGATCTCAAAGCAATTATTAAGAATGACCTCAAAGCGAATTATGAATCGCTGAATGCATTATCGAATTGGAGAAGGTGGTTTGCGGTAGTTAATGCCGCTAATATTTTTATGGAGCGTGCATCGGGAGTAAGAGAAAAAGACATGCGCTACACCGAAAATAATTTGGTAGTAGATGTTGCTCAGGCTCGATTTCTACGTGCTTACGCTTATTTTAATATGGTCCGTATTTGGGGGGATGTACCCCTAATACTAACTTCCCATGACGGAAATTTTGAGAATAAGCCCAAGGAAGATCGGTTAAAACTGTATGCTTGGATTGAAAAAGAAATGTATGATGCCGCGCAATTATTGCCTTATTCCTATAGTACCGGTGATGAACAGCAAATTGGCAACTATTACAATGAGGCCTCTTCACGATGGAATGGTGCTTTGGTTAGGAAACTTTCTGTCTATGCTATTCTCGCACATTTGGCGGCATGGCAAGCCAATTATGCTGATGCGGCTTCTTATTCACAATTTGTGATGGATAATTATAGTAAAGGAGGTGCCTATTATTTGTCTACTTCGTTTTTAACGGAGGGCAATGGATTTTTCTTTGAGAAACGGTCCGAGCAGATGTTCTCATTTCCTTACATATGGGCCCATGTGGAGGCATCGTTTACAGGGCATATTGAAGAATTGACACTGGCTGCTCCTGTTGTCAACAAGTCGGTGCCAGATATTTATATGCCTAAAGAAACGATTTTAAAAACATTCAACGAGAAGAAGGACCAACGGTTTAGCATTGATACACTTGGAGCCCCAACCACAGAAGTGTATTTCCGGAATTTCAATGGGAAATACCCCATCTTTAGTAAAATCAAGTGTATCATGGGAGGTTCTTCCGATCCTACTTTTCGCATTTTTACCAGTGCGACAGTGCTCACACGTTTGGAAGATATTACGCTTTTGCGGGCGGAATCTTTAGCCGTGTTGGGTGAAAAATCTACGGCCATTGAACTTCTAAATGAGATTAGGGAACGAAGGGGGCTTAAAGTTTATAGTGAAACGACAAATGGAGATCTGGTAGATGCCATTTTTTTAGAACGAAAGAGAGAATTGATGGGTGAAGGGCACCGCTGGTATGATATGATTCGGCGGGAGAAGATAAAACATGATAATCCTCAGTTGGCACAGTTGATAGCCAATGATGGAATCTATTGGCCAATTGCTCGAGAGATTCTAACACAAAATAAGTTGATAGAACAAAATGCTTATTGGAAGTAAAGGAGTTAATTATGAGAAATAACCTATTTGTACGTGGTGTATATGCACTCTTAATGACAGCCCTGCTGTATGCTTGTGCCAAGGATAAAGGCTATTATTCGCCCATATCCCAGGAGCCGGTGTTTAAAGGCAATTTATATAGCTACCTTAAAAGTAAACCTGGTGTGTATGACTCTTTGGTTAAGGTCATCGATAGAATCGGTCTCCAAAAGAAACTGGAAGATAGTACAGTAACACTGTTTGCGCTAACGAATGCCAATTTTCAATTGGCTATTCAAAACCTGAATAATACATTGAGTGTGTCTGACAAGCCTGCACAATACCTGAATTCGGTCAAGTATGAAATACTGGATTCTTTGTTATGCCAATATATTATCCAAGGAAAAATTGCGAGTGATTCCCTTAATAGTCAGGATGGAAAGGATGTATTGGGAATTCGCTATGGCTATCCAATGCATATTGGGCTGAATAAACAATCTTCATCTGGCTATATGAATGGCGGCCCTACGATTGTTGACCTGTCCGATACAAGAAGATCTGTTTTCAATCGTAACTGGGTAACGACTGAAACCAGTTCGTTAAATATCCAGACAGATAATGCCGTTGTTCATGTGTTGAACCCAGACCATGTATTTGGATTTAACAAATTTGTTAGTCAGATCATTTACATCCCACCGCCAGAAAATCTTTTCATAAAATTCAAAGGACAGGGCTCTGCATCGAAAGAAACTTCAGGTGGGCCCAATGCAGTAGAAGCATCAAAATATGTATTCGATGGTAATCCAGAAACAAAATTCTTTTTATCAAGTCCTGGGCAGTTCTATCTGCAATGGGATTTTCCTGTCGAAGTACTTGCCAACAGTTACACACTCCGCTCAGCTAATGATATTCAAGACCGAGATCCAACAGACTGGACTTTACAGGGACTTGATGGAGAAAGTGGGAAATGGATCTTATTGGACTCTCGACAAGGGGAGGAGTTTGACGAGAGGTTTCAATTGCGCGTATTCTTTTTTACAAATACGAAGACGTACAAAGCTTATCGTTTGAATATTGCACGTATGTACGGTGGTAACGATTTCCAGCTGGCAGATTGGACAATGAATCGTAATCAATAACCAATTTAAGAATGTATGGACATGAAAATTGCTAGAAAATTTAACACAATAAATAAGACATGCAACTTGGGACTGCTCATCTTGATGTGCGTCGGCTTAAATGGATGTAAAAAGCTTTACAATTTACCTGATGAAAAGGAATTTTTAAGTGTCAACTTGACTTACGACGGAAAATCTTTTTATCCCATCTTGGGAAGAACCTCACTGATGGGGAATATTAATACCGATCATTCGACCACACCGCTACGATTTGAGATTGTTAATCCCCGTTATGGTGATGGACGCCCCTACAAGGACCTTTTCGAAGTAAAACCTGTCTATCGGTGGATATCCCGCTACGATGGTACTGAAAAGAACCTGGAAGAAATTGAGGCCAAGCGCCAGTTGGTGTATCGACCTCTTTTTGAGGTAGATTCTACAGGTAGCTTTATTTTGTGGAATTCTTCGACAAACGAGCTGATCGAGCCGCGCTCAAAAGACAGTATAGATCTGGTGCAGAATATACGATATTTTGATCTAAAGGTCTCCAATTCGGGTGGGTCTACAGTGATCAAGGATTTTATGATCCTGCCATGGCGTGTTCAGGACTATGAACCTTATTCGGATAAAAATCCATATAATGGCGAAACTGCACCTGATCCAAATGACCCTAAAAATCCAAACAAGAAAAGCTATATATGGCCTTCCTACATGAATGGGGTGTATGGGGAATCTTCCAATCAGTTATTACGCACGGATGATCAGTTTAAAGATCTGGTTGTCTATATCCGCAGATTTACTGGAGGAAATGGACATAATTTGCGCTTTGTCTTTTTGAATAAAAATGGAGAACCGATAAATCCGGATAGTTTTAATGAAACAAAGTGGAATGAACTGGTACATGGTTTCAACATGAAAAAAACGTCTGCTTATGTGCAATATGATGTAGCTTATCCAATTCCCTTAACAAGTTTCCCAACAAAGTATAGCAATGGGAACAGTGCAAAGGTCGATTTTTCCTATTCCAGAAAGGGATTTGGCGGCGGTTTAATTACGGCCAATTTTGGGTTGAATTTTAAAATTTTTACCAAAGGAGATTGGGAGATTGTTTTCCATTTTCAAAGGGAGAATCCACGTTTTGATAATGAATAATTGAAAAAGTTATGCAATTTAAGATATTTTATAACAGCTGCATGCTGTTGATATTGTGTGTGTTTCTTTCTACAAAGGTTTTTGCGCAGACGGTCATTATGTCTGGTAAGGTAACAGATAATAAAGGGAGGCCGCTGGCGGGTGTAACAGTACGTTTTGGCAAATCTGGAAAGGAAGCAACTTCGACAAATTCCTCGGGGGCATTTAGCTTAACAACGGCAACCGGAACTTCCGTTGCCTTTAGATTAATTGGTTATGATGGAACTACGATGACTGTGAAGGCCGACAGAAATGTAGTCGTTCAATTGAAGGAGATCGATAATCAAATGGATGAAGTTGTTGTTAGGGGGTATGTGAAGCGTCCAAGAGAGACAACTACAGGGTCCTCGACTAAGATCAGTGGAAAAGAAATTCAAGATATTCCATCGGCGAATGTAGAAAATTTGCTTCAAGGCAAGGTCGCAGGGTTAAATATACAGGTAAATACCGGAGCACCGGGATTTAGAGGATCCACACAGATCCGTGGACTTTCGACAATCAGTGTGACAGGTAGCGGTGATCAGTCATTTCTGACCCCCACCTCACCGTTATATGTGATCGATGGCGTACCAATGGATGCGGATAGAGCCAATGAACTTGGATTAAGCCAGCAGGGGCCAGGAATCAGTCCATTGTCATTAATTCCTCCTGAGGATATAGAAAGTATAGAGGTGCTTAAAGATGCGCAGGCTACATCGCTATATGGATCGTTGGCTGCCTATGGTGTGATCATTATCAATACGAAACGTGGTAATTCTGAGGTTCCCAGAGTAAGGTATACGGGAAATTTCTTCCTGAAAACCCCACCCCAGTTACGTCCAACTTTGGGAGGAAATCTAGAACGCCGTTTAAAACTATTGCAGATCTACGGAAATGCGTTGTCGCAGGATGACCTGGACCGAATTTCACAAACACCCATGTTATCGGATAGTTTGAACGCTTATTATAATAATTCAACCAATTGGCAGGACCTATTTTATGCGACAACCTACAACCAAACGCATAATGTCGCAATTGATGGTGGGAACCAGAAGTTAAACTATAAGGCGAACCTGAATTATTATAATGAAAATGGTATCATCAAAAATACGGGTTTTGATCGCTATATGACCAATATGCGATTTGAATATTATCCCAACGAGAAATTTAAGTTTACAGCGCAGATAAGTGCTTCACTTGGCTCTAAAAGTAAGGGGAACGGGTTAGGTATTTTACAATCTGGTGTGGCAACAAACGGGATGGCATCAACGTTGTTGCCTGGTCCGTCTTTTTATCTGGCATCCTCAGGATATAATTCAGCATTGAAGACCCGAAATGATAATTCGTCTAAATCGATCAAGCCTTTCATTGAAGCATCTTATGAAATTATTCCGGGTTTGCGGGCAACAACAACAATGAGTTATGAGTCTACTTCCGATAATGAAAACACGTTTACACCGGCGGCAGCAAATGGTCAATTTGCACAAGTTTATGCTTATTATGGTCGATACAATTCATTGTATAATAGGAACTCTATCAATTATAGTCACACGTTTAATGAAAAGCATACCGTATTTTTCAATCTATTCAATGAGATTCGGACCTTGGAAAAACAAGCGAATGCAACCTTACAGGCCCGTACACCAAATGATCAATTTGAAGGACCGCTTGGATTTGATGGCTATTTTTCCAAAGGAGGAGGATTATTGCGCCGTGGATTCGGAAAAGAAAGAGGATTATCTTTTGCAATCGCTGGGACTTACGATTACATGAAGAAGTATGTGGTAGACCTCTCTTACAGAATGGATGGGTCGTCACAGAATGGATTTGGAAACCTGTATACCAAAAATCCTGCTGTTGGTCTTCGATGGAATGCCTATCATGAGAATTTCTTGAGAGATGTGGACTGGATTAATTTGCTCTCCATTCGAACCAGCTGGGGGGTGAATGTTATGCCGAATAGTACCTTGGAGCGCGTTTACGGAAAATACGATATTGCAGGAAGCTATAATGATAAGATAGGCATCGGAATCAATTATGAGCAAATTCCAAATCCTGATCTAAAACCGACAACAACAAGCCAGTATAACTTAGGTTTGGACCTCGCTTTCTTTCAAAATAGATTTGAATTGACTTATGATACGTATTATAAGAAAGTAAACAATATTCTATTTGAAGAACTACTTTCTTCGTCGCTCGGCTTTGAAAAGGTAAATAGCAACTCGGCTGCCATTGCCAATTATGGACATGAGTTATCTGTTATGTTAAGGCCTTTGACCGAAGGTCGTTTTACCATGTCCATAGGGGTAAACGGAGCCTATAACCGAGATGTTTTGTTAAAACTACCTGAGCACTATGGTGGGCAATTTGTTCGTTGGGAAAATAATGACAAATATAAGCAACACGTTGTTTTTAGAGTGGGAACCTCAACGATGTCCAACTACATGTTATTAAATAGAGGCGTATACAGCACAGATGCAGATGTACCGGTTGATCCAGCGACTGGACGACGTTATCGAATGGCCAATGGTACAGAATTTCAGGCGGGTGATCCCATTTTTGCAGATTTAGATGGTAACTATGTTTTAGATGAAAATGACTATGCCCGCACC
This sequence comes from Sphingobacterium sp. UBA7253, assembly GCF_002472745.1. NCBI lineage: Bacteria > Pseudomonadati > Bacteroidota > Sphingobacteriia > Sphingobacteriales > Sphingobacteriaceae > Sphingobacterium > Sphingobacterium sp. UBA7253. Next base: position 9,895 of record NZ_DKSP01000108.1, read on the forward strand.
GGGAATTCTCAACCATTGATTACTGGCGGTATGCAATTTAATTTTAATTACAATCATGAAACTCTCGGATCATTTGGTTTGAACTTATATGCGTCCTATACGGCAAAACGCACCATCTTGAACAATGCACTTGCCGAGCGACTGCAATTGATGAGCGATCCCTATGGTGATAGAGCAGTGGTTCCATTAGATGATGTTAATATGTGGATGAAACCCGGCGATATTGCGAAGTATCCTTATGCTTACGATTTCAGAAGATACTCAAGTGTTAACCCGTTTCGGATGGATCAAGATCTTTGGGCTGAAGATGGGTCTTATTTTAAGTTAAATAGTGTTACGCTGTCTTACATGTTTACAAAAAATGCTATCAGAAGATATGGACTTGAGCGTCTACGGGTATATGTTTCGGCTGAAAATATAAACACATTCTCCAAGTACAGTGGACCTAATCCCGAAAATGTAAGCACGATGGGTAGGGATGCTTCTGGTGGTTACCCTGTACCTAGGCAATATAATGTTGGTGTCAATATTGATTTCTAATCGAGCTGTATTATGAAAATAAAAAGAAATATAGGAAGAATAGCGTTTGTCATATGTCTATGTACAACCGTAATGATGGGCTGTAAGAAATTTCTGACGGTGGAGCCGATCGACAGGCTTACGGGCAACAATTTCTATCAGTCAAAGGAGGATGTAGAAGCAAATATAGCACGTATCTACAGTCAATTTTTTGAAAAACTGAACGAGTCATGGGTAATCGGTGCCATTGGCGAGGCGAGGTCGGGAGAAATTTTTCCCTCCCCTACAGCTGGAACGGATCGCATGATACTTCGCGACTTAGGAACAAATAACATGAATGCCGTGTATAACAATACACTGAGTGGCGGTCGTTCCCAAGGTTATGCCATGTATAAGGTTTCTATTTGGGATACTTATTATAAGGTAATTCAGAGTTGTAATATTTTAATCTCCAAATTGGAAGAGGGAATTCCAGGCTTATCTGCTTCGGATAAAGATCGCTATAAAGCTGAAGCCACTTTTATGCGTTGTTTAAGTTACTTTTGGATGGTTCGTCTATATGGCGATGTGGTTTATTATACCGATGCATACTTCGCAAAGCAACTTCCACGCGAGGATATGGTTTCTGTAATTAGCAAAAGTATTGCCGACTTAGAATCTGTTAAAGATATTATGCCATGGACTTTTGGGGAGTCATCACAGCGCGGGGCCCGAGCAAGCCGGGGAAGCATTATCGCTTTGTTGATGCACATGAAGATGTGGAATGCGAATTTTGATTCTTCAAATGCAACGAAGTATTATGAAAGTGTGGCTAGCTTAGGTAAAGAGTTGCGTGCTAGTGGCGTTCACCATCTGTACAAACTAACCCCCGAGGAGTGGGCTAAAGTCTCAAAAGGACGTACGGAGGAGTCGCTGTTCGAATTCTACCGGACGATCAATTACGATGATCAGAACAATGCATATGCGCCTTTATGGGATCATTTTTTACGTTGGCCATATAAGTTTCCTCGTTATAACCAGCAATTCAGCATTGCTTATTATTCCTCCATTTTCATGTACAGGATTTATCCGCTAAATGGTCCTGCAGATAAGCGAAAAGAGCTTTGGTATGAGGATATGTATGCGAATGATGGATTATTTGTTTTGAAGAAATTTGCAGCCAATGTCTTTGCGTCGGGAAATGAAGACTCTAATCCGGATAATACATTTATGATATTTCGTTATGCTGATGCGCTGCTATTAGAAGCGGAGGCGCTAGCTAATTTAGGTGCTGCACGTGAGGCTGAGGCAATCACAGTACTTAATATTGTTCGGGATCGGGCTGAAGCCCCTCGCTATGCTGGTGGTGGTACAGATCTTAAGAATTTTATTTTCGAAGAGCGTTGTCGTGAATTGATTGGAGAAGGGGCAAGATACTTTGATCTGATCCGGACCCGAAGAATACTAAATCCACAATGGACCATGAATCCCATGACAATTGATCAGTATAACCGTCGTGCGTGGACTTGGCCTTTGGATGCTTCAGCTAAAAATTTTAATTCAAAAATCGTGTTGAACGATTATTGGACAGGAGGAAATTAAATCAGTTTATTATGAGACAAGCTAAGATTATAGGATATGCCTTCATAACGATGTTACTGTTTGGCCTGGGATCATGCAAAAAGGATGCATATTACAAAGATGGCGGATTGGCGCAGGCAAAATTTGATGGCTCCATTATAGATTACCTGGATTCAAAACCAAGGGAATTTGATTCGATCGCCAAAATTATTAGGCTGGCAGGTCTGGAAGAAGATTTTAAGACCAAGGAATTTACTTTTTTTGCACCGAGGGATGAAAATATAAAGAGGTTGATTGGTCGAGCGAAATCAAATTCCAGTATCGATCAGTCAAGTGTTAATTGGTTACTTTATAATTTAGGGCGAGATACCATCAAAACATTGGCAGATGTAGATAGTGCGATTTGGCGTAAGTATTTACTGCGTTATATGTTTAATGGAAAACGAAAATTAATGGACTATCCCCAGATCGATTTTGATTTACTAAATGTCTATAAAGGACAAAATTACACCTCATTTGCAAATACAGTTTCCAATATTGGAGTTGTCTATAACGATGCAATAAATGATTCTGATAAAAACAATATCACCCGGTTGAAATATATGGGGTACCGACAATTGTATATCTCCTATATTCCAGATATCAGTAGGCCAAATGAATGGCGGTCATGTCCGGTCGCTTCATCAGATATTCAACCGGATAATGGCGTTGTTCATGTAATCGATTATACCAAAGCTCAGTTTGGGTTCAATCAGAGCGATATTCTATGGGATATATTAGAAAGTAAGCGTTAATAACAATAACCAGTTGTAGTTTAAATTATGAAAGTTATGTACAATACGATTTGGAAATTTACAGCCCTGTTGTTTGTTATTGCTCTTTTTTTGGGATGCAATAAGAATAATAAGATGTTTTCAGCTCCTTATGAGGAAGGGCTACCGCCTTTGGATATAGAAATCAATCCAACCGATAAAATGCAACCAGAATCGGGTAAAACGGGAGTTGAGACCATCATGCGGATTAAGGGGTTAGATAAATATAAAGATAAAGCTATCATCCGATTTAACGGCGAGAAAGCACAGATTGTCGAGTTAACAGCAGATTACGTAAAGCTTAAGGTTCCGCCTTTTGCTAGTACGGGAGTGCTTTCTGTTGCAATTGACGATATTGTATTTTTTGGACCACAATTTACGGTTTTAGGAAATGTATCTATAGATCCAACTTTTCAAGTGGGGGTAGGAACAAATAATACCGTGTCTGATGTTCTTTTTTTGGAAGATGGTAAAATGATCTTTACAGGGTCCTTTACAAATTATAATAATAAAGGATCGATCCGGCCAATTAATCGTCTCGTCAGAACTTTTGCAGATGGAACGTATGATGCAAGCTTTCGTATAGGTACTGGCGCCAATAATTCGCTAAATAGCATCTTAAAATTGGGGAATTACTATTTTTTGGCAGGTTCTTTTTCGGGGTATGGGCAGCGTAATTCAGATATCAGCAATCTGACACGAATTTATACAACAGGAGCTATCGATACAATGGGCATTAAACCATTCCGACGCCCTGGGCAAACAGATACACTAAAGTATTATCCGACATTTAATGGCGGGTTTGATGGAAATATTGGAAATATTTATGAGTCTGAAGGAAAAATCTTAGCGACAGGAAATTTTAGATATTACATTCATCGCACCTATGATAAACCAAATCGGCTTGAGACAAGAGATACCGTTATTTTGGATAGTACAGAAATCAGGCATATCGCCCGATTGAATCTCGATGGTTCACTGGATAAGTCTTTTAGGTTTGGGGCAGATGGCAAAGCAATGGCTGGTGGAAATGGATCTGTAGCAACTGTTTATCATAATAGTGGGGCTTTAAAGGGGAAAATTTTAGCTTATGGTTCTTTCAATAGATTTGATGGACAATCCGCAGGATATATAACACGGTTAAATGCTGATGGAACATTAGATGCTACATTTAACCCTGGTGGAGTTGGAGCGGACTACAATGTGTCTTCGGTTACTTACAATAATGTCACGAATAAATATATGGTTGTTGGAGATTTTAGTAAATACAACGGTGTAGCTGCAATAAAAGTTGTTATGTTGAATGCAAATGGAACAGTGGACCAAAGTTTCCAGGCCAAAACTTTTGAAGGAGGAAGTCCTTTCTATGCGATGCAATTAAATGATGGTTTAGTTGTCGTTTCGGGAGATTTTGCACGCTACAGTAATATTGCCCGAAATGGCTTTATGATCCTGAATTCCAATGGAGAATTGAATGGAGATTATAATACTTCTGGTTATTTCTCTGGCTTTATCAATAAAGTTGTCGAGACAAAAACAGAAGATGGAAAACGCGCATTACTTTTGATGGGCTTTTTTAGCCGATTTAATAATGAAGAAGTACATAATCTGATTCGAATTAAATTGGAACAGTAACTTAAATTTTAAACTGATGAGATCTCAAGCTAATTTTCAAAATATAAGCCGCTGGCTAATGTCTTTGGTCATGTTATCGATGTTCATGTCCTGTAAAGATGAATTCGGTCGCTTGCTGCCGGATAATGAGGGTAAACAAGATACCGTGGACCTGGTGTATGGTAAACCTAAAGTGCTCATGCTCATTGTGGATGGAGCAAGAGGAGAATCGGTTCGAACGGCAAATATTCCAACAATGAACGGTTTGCTCAGCCATTCGATTTATTCATGGGTTTCGTTAAGCGAAGAACATGACGATGCAACTGCTACTGGCGCTGATTTATCCAGTATTATTACCGGGGTAAGCCAAAATAAACATTTGGTCATTGGTGATAATTTTAAGAACAATAATTTTCAGACCTATCCGACTGTCTATACGAGGGTCGCTTCAAATATGAAAAACCCCGAATTTAAGGTGTATAGCAGTTCTAAACTATTTGTTGATAATCTAACTCCTGTTGCGGTAGCTAAATTGGAGAGTACAGACGAAGAGGTTGTCAATGGTGTTAAGGAGGGATTAAAGCAACCCGAGTTGACAATGCTAACTGCACATTTTACAGCGGTTGATAAAGCGGGAAAGGCTAGTGCCTATGACAATAGCAGTACTGTTTATAAAGCTGCCATAGAAAATTTCGATAAGCAGGTAGGGGAAGTTATTAAAGCGTTGGAGCAACGTCCCGCTTTTAAAAAAGAGAATTGGTTGGTAATCATCACTTCGAGTAAAGGCGGCCCGTTTGAAATTCCTCCCACGCAGAATGACAATACAATCTTTAGCAACCCAAATGTTAATACCTTTACTATTTTCTACTCGCCGAAATATAATTCAAGGTATATCAATAAACCTTATTTGGGCAGTCGCTTTTCGGGAGATTTTTTAAGGTTTAAAGGCGGTATTTACGCAGAGTTGACCGAAGGGGATAATCCTGTTTTTGATCTCGGCGATAATGAGGAGTTTACCATTGAATTAAAAGTTAAGAAGAATAAAGGACCCAATAATACCTATAAATTTCCCAATTATCCATCTTTTATTGGTAAACGAGAGAAATGGGAATCAGGCGCGCCGACAAATGGATGGATTATGGCTTTCAAAGACGATTATTGGATGTTCAATGGTCGCGGTCCGAATGGAAGTGGTGAGGTGAATGGTCCGAAATTGAACAATGCAACATGGAATAATGTAACAATAGTCGGAGCGTTGACAAGTGACGGTAAACGCATAGTGAAAACCTATACAAATGGTCTCCCGGGCAATGAGATGGACATTAGTTCATGGGGTTCAATCAGTAGTCCAGCAAAATTTAGGTTGGGACTGTTAAATGGGGGAAGCAATTGGAACGAAGGCGATTACTACTTGGCTGATGTTCGGTTTTGGAAAGTAGCATTGCCCTTGGCAGTTATTACGCAATATAACTGCCAAGTAGGAGTAAGTGAAGAACATCCCTATTATCCAAACCTTGCAGCAAATTGGCCTATTGTGGGAACTGTTACTGATGGTGTACTTTATGATGATGGCCCCTATGGAAATACATTGAAGATTGGGAATTCCGCCTATGAAATTTCTAAGCTGAATGATTTCCTTTGTGCTCCTTCTGTTGAAACAATAAGTACGCTAGTGCCGAAAAATACCGATATAACTGCCCAGATATTTAGCTGGTTGCAGATCGCTAGACAGGAGAATTGGCAACTAGATGGACGAGTTTGGGTAGACAAATAATCTTAAAAAAGCTAATATGAAAAGACTATTTTATTATATAACGATAATTTTGGGCTGTAGTCAATTTTTGGCTTGTTCAAAAGATAATCTAGAAGGGTTTAATTTACAAGGAGGGGCTCCTGTTCAAGTTATCGCAGAAGGTGAGGGAAAAGATCTGATCAAAACAAATGATTATGTACAAGTTCCGATGAAAGTGAAATTGAGTAGTCCGGCGTCCCAGACTTTTGATGTTGAGCTTCAATTGAATACCGATACAGTTACTAAATTAATCGAATCGGGAACACTAAAAGATGTGGTTACACTTCCGAATTCGGCATTTTCTTTTCCCAATGTAGTGAAGTTTCAATATGGTGCTGATACCACCTCTTTTTTGTTAACGATTTCGCGAACAGAAATTGAACGTGTTTACGGTAAGAAGTTTGCACTGTCGTATAAGTTGTCTAATCCAGGAAAAGGTAATCAGTTGGGAAATCCAAATAGCATAATTGTAACGATGGACTCAAAGGATCTGCTGACTGCGCAAGATATCCATTATCTTTCGATAACAAATTCACCTGGCAATATTATCCTGGCAAGCGATCATAATAATTACAATACAACACCTTCTGGAATTGAAATACCGATCGGTGTTTCGTTAGCATCCTTTCCTAGTAAATTTTTTTATGTTGAAGTGCGAGGAACAACTGATTCAATTTCAAATTGGATAACGAAGAAAAAGGTACCTGTGAACACGATCGGTTTAAAGGAGAATGAATACTTCATTCCTTCACGCGTGCAGGTTTTGGGTAATAAATCTGCAGCGGCTTTCAATATATCAATTCCTTGGGATGTTATTACCAAAAATAAAGATAAGTTTCTCGCTGTAACGGTCTACTTGAAGGATCCTACGCTGCATGTGATCAATCCTCAGAAAAATTATACTACGATTTTAATTGATTGTGCAAAGGTTGTCGAATTCGATGTAACTGGGGAAGCAACTCTAACGGTAAATCGTGATAATAATGGTGGCGCAAATGCAGGTGAGGGAAGTCTCAAGCTGGTGGATGATCTAACGAACACAAAATTCTTGCAGAGCGCATTTACAGGAGATCTGAAGTGCACGCTTACATTTACCAGAACGCTGAAGATTGGAGCATATACGCTTACATCTGGAAATGATGCGATAGAACGTGATCCAAAAAGTTGGTTTCTTGAGGGATCATTAGATGGTATAAATTGGGTCACTATTGATACCAGAGTAAATGAAAGTTTCCCAAATAGAATTCAAACAAGAAGATTTAATATCCAAAAACCAGGTAATTATAAATTTTATCGCCTAAATATTACAGAAAACGTGGGAAGTAGTTTATTCCAGTGTTCTGAATGGAGGATGATCGAATTTTTATAGACGGGCGGTAACTTATGGTATTACAACGATGAATTTATGAAGATGAAATTAGTAAGATATAACTTTTATATACTTTTACTGTTTACCTTACTAGGTTGCAGTAAAGAAAAGGAAGTGGTTGTTGACAAACCTCAGCTTCCCAATCCGGTTTCTGCTTTTTCTATTAAGCAGGTTGCGAAGGATGACCCATTTACTTTTGAATTTACAAATCAGTCAAAAGATTATACTGAAACGCGATGGAGCTTTGGTGACGATAGCACCTCTTCGAAAACTTCGCCGCAACATACTTTTTTAGGGACGGGTGATTTTACTGTTAGACTTAAAGTGCTCAATGAAAATGGCGATTGGGCTCAACGGGAGGAGGTCATTAAAATTGATGCGGAGAAGCTAATTCGATTCAATGCGACAAAGAACGGAACAGGAAAGTTGATCCTAAGTTATGCTAGTGATATTGCAGTTAAAGGAGTCATTTGGTCAAAGATGACTGATAAAGATAAATATGAGCAAGTTTCTGATAAGGAGAAAGCCGATATTTCGATTGAGGTGGGAAAATTCGAAACCTACCAGCTAAATGTAAACACTCCTAAAGGATCTCAAATCGTCGTTACCAAGATGCTTACAGATCTAGGCATTATAAAAGACTGGACAAATATTGATAATACCTTTCGAATCTCTCAGGACAACTCGAGCGGCCCTGATGCAGGTGAAGGATCGAAGAAGTTAATAGATGGTGATACCAAGACGAAACTATTTATTGGAGGGTATCAGCCGGGAATGTATTGGCAATTTGTATTCTATCAACCACAAACCATTAATGGTTATACCATAACAACAGGAAATGACTCTCCAGAACGAGATCCCAAAGATTGGGAAATACAGGCCTCGGAAGATGGTGTGGCCTGGACAACGTTGCACGAAATGAAAGGAATTGGTTTTGGTACTATGCCGGCTGATAGAAATAAATCGGTCAATTTCACCTTTACGAATTCAAAACCTTACACCCATTATCGGTATGTTGTGAAATCAGTCTCCTCTGGATCAAATTTCCAAATGAGCGAATTTAGGCTTTTGGAACTACCTCAGTAGACACTAAAGAACGACATCAGCACGCTAGTTAGCGACAAGAGGGTGATTGGCTCAAAAGTAGCCGTAAGGTATTCGCTTGAAAGAGGAATACTCTACGGCTATTTTTATGCTAGGTAGGGATACGATCTGCTCTTTTTTTGTAACCATCTTGTGAAAAAGACCTAGGCAATCGACTATTTTAAATTTCTTACCTATATTTACTAATACGTTTTAGCTTTTTTGCTAATAATTTTAAGCTTAACCAAACGCTTCATTTATGTTTAATATTAAAAAACTAACAGGTAGTATTCTTTTTCTATTCGCGGCGCATGCTGGAATGGCGCAACAAACCTCGCCTGTTGATTTCGTTAACCCTTTGATCGGTACTGAATCGAAGTATGAATTGTCTAATGGCAATACTTATCCTGCGATCGCTCGGCCTTGGGGTATGAATTTTTGGACCCCACAGACTGGAAATATGGGCGATGGCTGGGTATATACTTACACGGCTGATAAAATTAAAGGATTTAAGCAAACCCACCAGCCAAGCCCCTGGAACAATGATTATGGTCAGTTTTCAATCATGCCAATAACAGGCACACCGCAATTTGATCAGGAAAAGCGGGCGAGCTGGTTTTCGCATAAAGCGGAAATTGCAAAACCTTATTATTATAGCGTCTACCTTGCGGATCACGATGTGACAACAGAATTGTCTCCATCACAACGGGCAGCAATCTTTCAGTTCACATTCCCCAAAACAGACAGTGCTTATGTTATTATTGATGCATTTGATAAAGGGTCTTATATTAAAGTAATTCCGCAGGAAAATAAGATTATCGGGTATTCAACAAAAAATAGCGGTGGTGTTCCAGAGAATTTCAAGAATTACTTCGTCATTACTTTCGATAGACCATTTTCTTACAAAGCTGCTGTTAAAAGTGGAGCGATAAGTAAAGACGAATTGGAAATTCAGGACAATCACGCCGGAGCAGTCGTTGGTTTCTCTTCCTTGAAAAGAGGGGAAAAGGTCACCGCCCGTATTGCTTCTTCCTTTATAAGTTTTGAGCAGGCAGAACTTAATTTAAAAGAAGTGAAGTCCAAAACATTTCAACAGGTTGTTGACGAAGGTAAAGCACAGTGGAACGAAATCCTCGGACGTGTACAGGTTGAAGACCATAATATTGACCGGTTACGTACATTTTATTCCAGCCTTTATCGTTCAACACTTTTTCCAAGGGATTTTTCTGAAATTGATGGAACAGGCAAGCGTATACACTATAGCCCTTACAATGGGCAGGTCCTGCCTGGGGAAATGTTTACGGATACAGGTTTTTGGGACACCTTTAGAAGTTTGTTTCCCCTGTTGAATTTATTGTATCCGTCGATGAACGATCGGATGCAGGAAGGTTTGGTGAATGCGTATAAAGAGAGTGGTTACCTTCCGGAGTGGGCTTCGCCAGGACATCGTGCATCGATGATTGGAAACAATTCTGCTTCTATTGTCGCAGATGCCTTGATGACTGATCGGAAAGGCTATGATAAAGACTTGTTATGGGAAGCGCTCAAGCATGGGGCCAATAGTGCCTATCCGAAACACTCTTCGACGGGACGCTTCGGTTATGAATATTATAATAAATTGGGCTATATACCTGCTGATGTAAAAGTAGACCAAAATGTAGCACGTTCATTGGAATATGCATACAATGACTGGTGTATTTATGAATTTGGCAAAGCCCTGGGTAAACCGGAAGCTGAAACAGCTATTTATGCAACACGCGCGATGAACTATAAAAATCTGTTTGACCCAAGTACAAAACTTATGCGTGGGAAAAAAGCAGACGGATCGTTCGTCTCAGATTTTGATCCAAGTGCCTGGTCAAGAGAATATACGGAAGGAAATGCTTGGCATTGGAGTTTTTGTGTGTTCCATGACCCTCAAGGTTTAATTAATTTGATGGGTGGTAATAAATCATTTGTGTCCATGTTGGATACGGTGTTTGTTATTCCGAGTTATGAGGGTATGAAAAGTCGCGGAATGATCCACGAAATGCGTGAAATGCAGGTGATGAATATGGGACAGTATGCGCATGGAAATCAGCCTATCCAACATATGCCCTATCTGTATAATTATGCTGCAGAGCCTTGGAAAGCACAATATTGGGTACGCAAAATAATGGATAAACTTTATTTGCCTACACCAGATGGCTATTGTGGTGATGAAGATAATGGGCAGACTTCAGCCTGGTATGTCTTCTCTTCGCTAGGATTTTATCCTGTTTCTCCTGCCTCGGGCGAATACGTGATTGGTTCACCACAATTCGATAAGGTGACTCTAAATCTCGAAAATGGGAAAAAAGTGAATATCCAAGCTAAACAACAGGGAGCAAATCAGGTCTACGTAGATCAACTAACTTGGAATGGAAAGCCTTATAATCATAATTATATCCGTTATAAAGATTTATTGCAGGGTGCCAAACTTGATTTCAAAATGAGCGAAGAACCGAATAAAAATAGAGGTACAAAAAAAGAAGATGCTCCATATTCCTTTAGTAACGAAAAAATAAAATAATATATTATGAAGCAATTACGTATTATATCGCTAAGTCTTATTTTTGTAATCAATTTATTTGTTTTAAATGCCTTTTCACAAAATTCAATAGGTCTTACAGTAGGAAGCTACAACATCCGTTATGACAATGACGGAGATCGTAAAAATGGTAACGGTTGGGATCAGCGATTTCCAGTAATCACTTCTTTAATTGATTTTGTGGATTACGATGTTTTTGGAGCACAGGAGGTATTGGTAAATCAATTGGTAGATTTGAAAAAACGTCTTACTGATTATGATTATGTTGGTGTTGGTCGGGATGACGGTAAAGTTGCGGGAGAGTTTGCGCCTATATTTTTCAAAAAGAAGAAATTTAAGAAATTAAAAAGTGGCGTCTTCTGGCTTTCTGAGACGCCAGATCGCCCTTCAAAAGGTTGGGATGCTGCCTTACCTCGTATTTGTACTTGGGTGCAGTTGCAGGAAATTAATTCTGGGAAGAAATTTTGGTACTTTAATTTGCATATGGATCATGTTGGTGTCAAAGCCCGGGAAAATAGTAGTCGGTTGGTTGTCAAAAAAATGAAAGAGTTTGTAAAAGGGGAACTAGCTATATTGACCGGTGATTTCAATGTCGATCAAAATAATGAAATTTATAACATCCTACAAGAATCCGATTTTATAGAAGATAGTTTTGAGCTTGCTCCGACTAAATTTACATGGAACGGTACATTTAATGCTTTCGATAATAATCTTTGGACAGACAGCCGTATAGATCATGTATTCGTAACTCCTCGGATTAAAGTAAAGCATTATGCTGTTTTAACAGAATCTTATCGTAGTGCTAAAGAAAATAGTGAAGAGGTTAAAAAGGGTGATTTCCCTAAAGAACTTTCTTTTAAACAGTACGAGACAAGATTACCATCGGATCATTTTCCAATAGTGGTGAAAATCAAATTGTAACATTTGAAATTTATCGCCTTTAATCTAATAAACTAGAGATATTTAAGGACATGACAGTTAATTTTTTAGGCTGTCATGGTTTTTTTACACGAATAAAATAATCTTAGCTATTTAAAGTCATACCTTTGTGATTCGAAATTTCGATATGTTAGGCAAAATATTTCATTTTTTAACACTCTTTGCATACCTTAATCTGTTGACCTATGAGTCTTTCTCCTCGGCAACCGGACAGGTGCTGCATGCAGGTGAGACTATTGTGGAGTATTTTCTGGATGACGTATTGGATTTGGAACCCATTCATTCTTCCCAAGAAGAAAAAGTACTATTGCAAGATGATTATCGTATATTTTCACTCAATAGTCAAGTACTACCAATTATTATTTTTGTTTTTGGAATCGTCTTTACGGCATTATGTTTTGCAAAAGATGATGAACATCCTTTTTACCGATCTAAAACCCTATGCTTACCAGGGTATTATCGCTTCCTATCCCGTTTTAGGCCATTCTAGTTACGCTCCTCTAATTATCTAGCGGAGGCTGCAACAATTTAGTTTTATTTCTATATATGGTATGGAAGGCTTTTGGCCGCTCTTTACGCTATAGAATTGCTGTAGCTCCCATCTAACACATTCTCCTAACGACTGATTTTAAAATACCGTAGGAGGGTTTAACATTTTACATTTTTTATCGTTTATGAAGAAATTACTTTTACTGTGCCTTTTCGTGGGTATGGTTGGGATGCTGGCTTCATGCCATTCATCCAACGCTAACGCTGATTCGAAAGAAGAACTCAAAAATATACCTGTAGTACCTTTAATGGTAATGGATACGACTGTTTATCAAGAGTATATTGCGGATGTTCAAGCCTTAAAAAACGTCGAAATTCGTTCCAAATTGAATGGCTTTTTGGATAAAATTTATGTAGACGAGGGGGCTTGGGTAAAGAAAGGCCAAATGCTGTTTAAGTATAATAATGAGGAATATCGTTCGGAATTAGCCAAGGCCAAAGCACAGTATGATAATGCTATTGCCGAAGCACAAAAGATTAAGCTGGAAATGGAGCGAACTCAAAAATTGGTTGACAAGAATATTGTGAGCTCTTCCGAATATAATTTATTGAAAATTCAACTAAAAGCGGCCAATTCTAAGATAGAAGAAGCCCGAGCTTTGGTGAATCAGGCACAGACAAGATTGGACTATACTGTTATACAAGCTCCTTTTGACGGTCGTATAGACCGTATCTTATTGAGAGAAGGCTCTTTATTGACTGAGGGAAGCTTAATTACGACGATCTCCGATTTAAGCAAAGTGAATGTTTATTTTGATATTTCTGAAAGGGAGTATCTGACACTTATGCGTGATAAGCTGGACGGTAAGGAAACGCAAAAATCGGTCAAGTTAATTTTGGCCAATGGTGAGCTGTATCCACACGAGGGAATTGCCCATTTGGTAGAAAGTGAATTTGAAGCTAATACTGGATCCATTGCCCTTCGGGTTCAATTTCCCAATGCCGAGCATATCTTAAAGCATGGCGCAACAGGTAAGATTGCGGTGCCAATGCAGACAGGGGAACATACCTTTGTACACCAAAAATCAGTATTTGAAATTCAGGATAAGACATACGTTTATACAGTACAGGCAGATAGTACCGTAAAAATGACACCTTTTACAGCGGGCCCGCGTGTGGGGCATTATTACATTGTGGATGGAGGTTTAGATCCCAACGCCAAGATTGTCTATGAGGGAGTACAGGGACTGCGGAGTGGAATGAAGATTAATCCAAAAATGAGGAAACTGTAGGGGAGGATAAATTATGTTTGAAACATTTATAAAACGACCCATATTGTCGTTGGTTATTTCGGTGTTTATTACACTTTTAGGGTTGTTGGCCTTATTTACATTGCCCATCACACAATTTCCGGACATTGTACCACCTTCGGTAGTCGTCAATGCCAATTATACAGGTGCCAATGCTGAGGTGAGTACAAATGCTGTCGCTATTCCTTTGGAAAAAGCAATCAACGGTGTAGCTGGGATGACTTACATGAATTCAGTGTCTACCAATAACGGCAGCACGGTTATTCAAATCTTTTTTGAAGTTGGTACAGATCCAGATATTGCGGCTGTAAACGTACAGAATAGGGTAACTACTGTATTGGATGAACTCCCTGAAGAGGTCATCAAAGCAGGGGTAACCACCGAAAAAGAGGTCAACTCCATGTTGATGTATCTGAATGTTTTTACCGATGATGAAACCGCGGATGAAAGATTCATTTACAATTTCGCAGATATCAACATTCTAAAGGAACTGAAACGGATCGAAGGTGTCGGTCTCGCTCAGATTATGGGAATGCGTGATTATGCAATGCGTGTATGGGTTAAACCTGACCGTATGGCAGCTTATAATATCTCTACGGAGGATGTGGTGGCCGCATTACGAAAACAGAATATCGAGGCTGCGCCAGGACAAACCGGTATCAGTTCCGATAAAATGCGTAACATGCAACAATATGTATTGCGTTATCCAGGTAAATTCACTGAAATTGAGGAATATGCCAATATACCTATTCGAGCTACTTCAACTGGTTCTATTATCCGTATAAAAGACGTAGCAGATGTTGAATTTGGTTCATTGGATTATGAAATGGTATCCAAAACTGATGGACGTCCATCCGCATCCATCATGCTAAAGCAATTGCCGGGATCAAATGCACAAGAGGTTATTCAGCGTGTAAAAGACCGCATGGCAGAATTGAAAGAAACGCAATTCCCGACTGGCATGACCTATACCATGGGGTATGATGTGTCGCGGTTTTTGGATGCCTCAATTTCTTCTGTCATCAAAACCTTATTGGAGGCTTTTCTTTTAGTTTTTATCGTTGTATTTATCTTTTTACAGGATTTTAGGGCGACTATTATACCAATTTTGGCTGTACCAGTATGTTTGATTGGGGCATTATTTTTTATGCAGATGTTAGGTTTCTCAATCAACCTACTGACCTTGTTTGCCTTGGTACTGGCCATAGGTATTGTAGTAGACAATGGAATTGTCGTTGTCGAGGCTGTATATGCAAAAATGGAAGAAGAACATCTTCAACCTATGGAAGCGACATTGGAGGCAATGAAAGAAGTCGGTGGCGCTGTTGTGGCCATTACGTTGGTAATGTCTGCCGTGTTTGTTCCAGTTGCCTTTCTTTCAGGGCCGGTGGGGATATTTTATCGTCAATTTTCATTGACGCTCGCGGCTGCCATTGTTATTTCAGGTATCAACGCGTTGACATTGACACCCGCTTTATGTGCGCTTTTCCTAAAATCGCCCCATGACCGTAAACCTTCGAATAACTGGTTGGACCGTTTCTTTAAAAAATTCAATGCCATTTATGACAAGACTGCCTTCGGCTATAAGGGAATTTTGGTAAAAACCAGTGCGCGACGTGGACTGACTCTCCTTCTACTTGGAGGATTCTTTCTAGCGACCTGGGGAAGTAGTGCCATCTTACCCTCAGGTTTTATTCCAACCGAGGATCAAGGAATGATCTATGTAGCTGTAACAACCCCACCGGGAGCAACCGTAGACCGTACAGAACGTGTTTTGGATAAAATTGACTCCGTATCACGGAAACTCGATATTGTTGAAACGGTGTCTACATTGTCGGGGTATAGTATCATAACTGAAGTATCTGGTGCTTCTTATGGGATGGGGATGATCAATCTTAAACCTTGGAAAGAGCGAGATCAAACGGTAAATGATGTCATTAAAGAATTGCGGGATAAAACAAAGGATTTTGCTGATGGAGAGATTGAATTCTTTCCGCCGCCAACAGTCCCCGGTTTTGGTAACTCTTCGGGTTTTGAATTACGTTTATTGGACCGTAGCGGGAATGAGGATCTCAACAAGACGGCCGAGGTATTACAGAAGTTTATGGACGACATGGAAAAAAGTGATGTTCTTCAGGATATCAACTCTAGTTTTGATGTGAACTTCCCCCAATATATGCTGAAGGTGGACTACGATATGGCTGCAAAAAAAGGAATATCGGTGGAGAATGCCATGAATACGCTGCAGACCTTAATGGGAAGTCTTTACGCGACAAATTTCATCCGTTACGGACAGATGTATAAGGTCATGGTACAGGCTGGTCCCGAATATCGCCAGAGACCAGAAGATGTATTACGCTTATATGTGAAGAATGAGACGGGTGAGATGGTTCCATACAATGCCTTTATTTCGATGGAAAGAATTTATGGTCCTGAACAAATTACCCGTTACAATATGTTTAGTTCGGCCATGATTACTGGACAGTCTTCAGCTGGTTTCAGCTCCGGGCAAGCTATCGAAGAAGTCGAGAAAATTGCTTCTTCTTTGCCGCAAGGGTATAGTATCGAATGGTCGGGGATGACTCGTGAACAGAAAATCTCCGGAAACCAAGCCTTGTATATTTTTGCACTCTGTCTTCTGTTTGTTTATCTGTTGTTATGTGCACAGTATGAAAGCTTTCTGTTGCCTTTACCTGTTCTGCTCTGTCTTCCGGCAGGGATCTTTGGTGCATTTATCTTCTTGAAAGTCTTTGGATTGGAAAACAATATCTATGCGCAGGTCGCATTGGTCATGCTGATTGGTTTGCTAGGTAAGAATGCGATCCTGATTGTGGAATATGCCAATTTGAAATATAAGCAGGGAATGGATATCGTGACCGCTTCAATCGAAGGAGCTGTTGCCCGTTTGCGTCCGATATTAATGACTTCCTTTGCATTTATTGCAGGTCTAATTCCCTTGATGATGGCCAGTGGAGCAGGAGCATTGGGTAACCGAAGTATCGGTACCGCTGCGGTGGGAGGAATGCTTATCGGAACCATACTCGGGGTAATTGTCATCCCGGGATTAGTGATCTTATTTTCAAAAAAAGACAACAAGAAACAGGTCGTTAAAAAAGCGTCTTTAGTCATAGCTGCACTTATTTTATTTGGTAGTTGCTCGGTTCCCAAAAAAACGCTTCAACCGGAGAAATTAAATGTACCGACTTCATTTTCCAAACATCTTTCGCCAGATAGTTTAAATGTAGGAAACCGGTCTTGGAAGGAAATTTTTAAAGATCCGAAGTTGGTTTCTCTAATTGATTCTGCGCTGCAGAACAATTTAGATATACGTCAATCCATTTTGCGGTTGGAATCTGCACAAGCGTATTTTAAACAACGGAAGGCGGCCTTGGGGCCAACTGTAGAGGCTGGAGTAGAAGGAGGAATTCGGAAATATGGGCATTATACAGAATCAGGAATAGGTAATTATGATTCAAATTTTTCGGAGAACTTGAAAAGTGATGAAAAATTGCCCGAACCATTTATCCCAGATTATTTTATAGGACTTCGTTCGTCCTGGGAGATTGATCTTTGGGGAAAGTTGAAAAGTCAAAAGCAGGCCGCTTATTTTAGCTTTTTAGCAGAGCAGGAAGGCAAGCGTCTATTAGAAACGGAATTGGTATCCAATATTGCGACAGCTTATTATGAACTAATTGCTTTGGATCAAAAGATAAAAGTTTACAATCGGAATATTGAATTACATAAAAATGCACTGGAGGTTGTTGAGGTGAAAAAAGATGCCGGTTATGCGACTGAACTTTCTGTGCAACAATTTAAAGCACTATTAGCCAACTCGAAAGCTGCCAAAGAACAATTGAGCCAAGAAATAGCACTTTGGGAACATCATATCAACGGCCTGTTGGGGCGTTTTTATCAACCTATTGTAAGAAGTACATATACCGAAAATGCAGATTTGTATCATGCAATGCGTTTTGGTACACCAGATGATCTCGTGAACCAACGCCCGGATATCAAGGCCGCTTATTTGAAAGTCATTGCATCTTCGAATAATCAGGAAGCATCACGTTTGGCTTTTTTGCCTTCTGTTGCAATAAGTCCATTTATCGGATTACAGAGCTTTAGCTTTAACAAGTTATTTAATTTGGATAAATCTATTGCGTATAATTTATTTGGCGGTATTACGCTGCCAATATTTAATCAAAGACAGCTTAAAACGCAGTATGAGATCGCGAAAGCAGATTATGGAATTGCGTTTGTAGACTATGAAAAAGCAGTTGTAAACGCTTATAACGAAGTTTCCAATGTTGTCATGACGCAAGAGGCGATCGTCAAACGACGTAGCTTTGTTGATGAACATGTTCAAGCGTTAAACCTCTCTATTGAAGCGGCACAGGAACTATTTATTGCGGGGCGGGTGACTTCTCTCGATGTCGTTACAGCACAGAAGGAGTCTCTGGAAGCCCAAATCGGAAAAGTAGAATTGGAGAAAGAGAATACTTTAAATCAGATTCTACTTTACAAAGCCTTGGGAGGAGGTTGGAAATAGGTGGTTATAGATTAAAAAGAAAACTATTTTTCATGCGATAAAGAATTAACTTGTTAATTCTTGGACCCTTAACTGGGTCAGGGGAAGAGGCCGTCGTGAGACGTCCTCTTTTTTGTTGTTATTTTTATGTAGTTTAGTCTACACTATCTTGAACCGATTTTATTATGTTGCAGCGCATTTTTCTTTTTATTCTTTTCGCACATTTTAGTCTTTACCTATCTGCACAAGTGGCTTCCGATAGCACCCGGGTTTTGCAACGATTGGAATATCTGATGGAAAATCAGAAAATTTACATCAAGAACCGTGAAGATAAATTGGAGAAATTAAAACAGGAGGCAAAAGCATTAGAAGGCAATCCCGCTCAATTTTTGAAGAAGAACTACGAAATCTTTGAAAATTATAAGAAGTTTGATTCTGACGCAGCGCTTACTTATATTTTACTGTGTCAAAAGCTCGCTCCACCGCTTAATGACTCCCTACAGGCAGTGATTCATCTCGATTTGGCCTGGGTGTATTCCACCATCGGACGGTATATAGAAGCTTCACAATTGTTGAAGCAAGTCGATCCCGCTCATCTAGGTAGGGAGCTTCTTGCCAAGTATTACGATACCTACAGCTCCTTTTATAGTCATTACGGTCAGAGCAATAATCGGTCAGAATATTACCAGGCAAGTGAAAAATATCGTGATTCTTTGTTAACGGTACTACCGAAGTCTTCCTTGGAATATCGTACCACCATTGCGATAAAAACGCTGTTTAACGGTGACCGGGAGGACGCTAAAAAGCAATTACTGGTTCTTTGGAATGAGAATAAAAAGGATATTGAGCAGCGCGCGCTGATCGCCTATTTTATGGGGCTCATTTATAAATATGAAAAGGATACGAAAAGCCAAATTTACTACCTTTCAATATCGGCCAGTGCAGATATTGAAATGGCAAATCGTGATAACGCATCTTTTCATGATCTGGCGTTAACGTATTACGACCAACAGGATTTTGATCGGGCTTTTCAGTTTATTGAAAAAGCAATCGACGATGCGATGTTATGTAAAGTACGGTATCGCATTATTGAGGGGACCTCTTCTTATCCCATTATCAATGCCGCCTATCAGCAGAAAATCAGTAGTCAAAATCGACAATTGGTTGGACTGGTCATTATCGTTAGTATTTTATTGATCGGTGTCATTATTGGACTTGGTGTTATCTATAGACAGGTACAACATTTGCGGCGAATACGATCAGAATTGTCTGCCACAAATCAGCAGCTTCGCTCATTGAATAACGAAATTAACCAGACTAACCTTAAATTGTCGGAATCCAACCATATTAAAGAAGAATATATCGCCCAATTTTTTGACATGTGTTCGAGTTACATCGATAAAATGGAAGATATCAGAAAGGCATTACTGAAAAAAGCGACGAATCAGCAATGGGATGCACTGCGGGAACAGTTAAAGTCAACGCAAATGGAGGAAAGGGAAGTGCAGCAACTTTATGTTAATTTTGATCGTATCTTCTTAAATCTATATCCAACCTTTGTTGATGAATTCAATGCACTCCTTCAGGAAGAGGAGAAGATCTATCCCAAAAAGACAGAGTTGTTAAATACCGAACTTCGGATTTTCGCATTGATTCGATTAGGGATCGATGATTCCGTGAAGATTGCAAGTTTCCTGCGATACTCGCTTCGGACGGTTTATAATTACAGAACAAAAGTACGTAATAAAGCCGCGGGAAATCGTGATGCTTTCGAGGCGGCTGTATGTCAGATTGCGGTGATCGACCGGGCATAAAATATGATGTAATACCCGAAAATTAGCTATATTAAAGACAATTTTACGCTCCTTTAGGTACTTTTTAAGGGTGTATTTTTTTTATAGTGATCTTGTTTTTAGTTATTTATGTTTTTTCTTCAGTACTTTTTAAGTACTAGCTCTTTTTTCTCCGTCTTGGTGATCTTAGTTTTGTTTTGAGCAATGAAGCAGGGGAAACTCATTGCCATTTTGGAATAACCAAAAGATTAAACAATAACCAATTTTTTTATTTCATATGATTTACTTTACACGAAAAGTTGCCTTTTCAATGGGGTTAGCTTTCTTGTTTACTTTGGTGAATTTGGTGTTTGCCCAAGACCGAATTCAAGTTAGTGGACGTGTCTTGGATGCCCAAGATCAGAAACCACTCTCTGGAGTAACCATTACACAAAAAGGAAGTAATAACGCAGTCTCCAGTAACGGAGATGGGCGTTTTCAAATTTCTGCTAGCACGGGCAGTATACTCCAATTTACTTTTGTTGGCTACGACAGTAAAGAACTACCCGCCAACAGTACCATGATTGTCCAATTAAATTCCTCAACCAATTTGCTGGAGGATGTTATTGTAATCGGTTATGGTAGCGTGAAAAGAAAAGATGTCACGACTGCAATCTCTTCAGTTTCCACCAAAGACTTAGAAAAGAGACCCGTTACTAATTTTGGGCAAGCCATTCAAGGTAAAGCTGCTGGGGTCACTGTTATTCAGCCGAGTGGTCAGCCAGGTGCAGCACCTCAGATACAGATTCGCGGAATAACGTCTTTTAATAGTAATACCACTCCTTTGTATGTTGTTGATGGAGTTCCTGTGGAAGATATTAAGTTCTTGTCTCCTAATGATATCACAGATATTCAAATTCTAAAGGACGCGTCATCGGCAGCGATCTACGGCTCGCGTGGTTCGAACGGTGTTATCTTGGTTACGACAAAATCAGGAAAAGCCGGAGAAGCAAAAATTACACTGGGAACACAATGGACAGCCAATGTTGTCAATAACACGGTTAAAGTTTTAAATACCAGTCAATACAAAGATTTACAGGATGAAATAGGCATGATAAATCTGCCAGAGGGATTGTTGGATCAAACAGATTGGTTTAAAGAAACCTATAAG
Source organism: Sphingobacterium sp. UBA7253 (assembly GCF_002472745.1). Classification (NCBI taxonomy): domain Bacteria; kingdom Pseudomonadati; phylum Bacteroidota; class Sphingobacteriia; order Sphingobacteriales; family Sphingobacteriaceae; genus Sphingobacterium; species Sphingobacterium sp. UBA7253. The sequence goes on from NZ_DKSP01000108.1 coordinate 31,419, forward strand.
ACGGGGATCCAACAAAATCATCAAATATCCGTCTCGGATGGCAATGAGAAGCTTCGCTATTATTTGGGTGGGGGATATTTGAACGAAAAAGGAACACTACAGGGATCCTTCTTTAGACGATATAATTTTCGTGCTAATATTGATAACCAAGTCCGAAAATGGCTAAAGGTGAATGCGAATATCAATTATTCCGATAACAATGATAATGGAATTACCTCAGGATTGGGTTCTAACCGTGGGGGGGTAGTTACATCGGTGATTACAACACCAACCTACGCGCCTGTATGGGATCCAACCAATCCGGATCGATTCTATAATAATTTCTATGGGATCAACAACATCACCAGTCCTTTGGAAAACCTAGCCCGGACAAGAAATAATAATAACCGCGAAAACCGACTTGTTGCCACAGGAAGTGCACTGATTTCTTTTATGCCTAATTTAACTTGGAAAACTGCGTTTTCATTAGATAGAAGATCAGGTGTGATGACGACCTTTTTGGACCCTTGGACAACAGCTTGGGGAAGAAACCAATTCGGGGAGGCTTCAGATATTCGTAATACAAATACCGTGTTGACTTGGGACAATTTCTTGACGTACACGAAGAGCTTTGGAAAGCATAATTTGGAAGTAATGGGCGGTTCGTCATGGACAGATTCCAAGTACTCCAGAAGCTATATCTATGGTTCAAACTATGCAAATGGAATCATTGAGACACTTAATGCGGCAAACAAAATCTCTTGGGATAGAACAGGATCTACAGCATCCAACTGGGGGATTATGTCCTATTTCGCCCGCGCAATGTATAACTACGATGGCAAGTATTTATTGACCGCAAATATGCGTGCCGATGGTTCTTCGAAGCTGAGTCCGGAACGTCGCTGGGGGTATTTCCCATCGGTTTCAGCTGCATGGAGAATCTCTTCCGAAGATTTTATGAAAGATATAACCTGGATAAACGACTTTAAAATCCGAGGCGGATGGGGACAGACAGGTAATCAATATGGATTAGGTGATTATGCGTACCTGCAGTTAAGTGGGATCCAACGTCAACAGTGGTTCGTTGAGGGAAAAGACAATTCATTGCCAAATATCAATAAACCAACAATATTAAGAGCGAAAGATTTGACTTGGGAAACGACAAGCACAACCAGTATTGGTTTTGATATCACGATGTTGAATAATCGACTCAGCATCAGTGCAGATTATTACAACAAGGATACGAAAGATCTTTTAATGAATGCAAGTTTGCCCGCAGGACAGCAAGCAACCACAATCCAAAGAAATGGTGGCAGGTTGAATAACCATGGTTTTGAATTTGCGGTAAATTCAAAAAATCTGACCGGAAACTTGACTTGGAATACCGATTTTAATATTTCTTTTAACAGAAATAAACTGAAACAACTGGATCTACAACAAGTGTACTACGATGTAAAGACAAACGATTATGTCAATGATTTTGTAGTGAAGAATGAGCCAGGAAGATCACTTGCAGGATTCTTCGGTTATATCTCTGATGGTGTAAACCCTGAAACCGGCGAGCTCATTTACCGCGACTTGAATGACGATGGAAAGATTTCATCGAGCGACCGTACATATATCGGTAATCCTCTTCCAAAGTTTGTCTATGGTATGACAAACAGCTTCTCCTGGAAAAATTTAGACCTCAGTATATTTATTCAGGGAACTTACGGAAATGATATCTTCAATGCGAGCCGCATGGAAACAGAGGGGATGTATGATGGTCGAAATCAAACTACTGTTGTATTGGATCGTTGGCGGGTACCGGGACAGATTACCAACGTTCCGAAAGCTGGGTTTGACATGAAGAATTCATCCTATTTTGTTGAAGATGGTAGTTATTTGCGGATGAAAAATGTTTCCCTAGGCTATTCCATTTCTCCCGAGAGACTGAAACGTATTGGTATCCATAAAATTCAGCCTTATCTATCTGTAAGTAATCTATTTACCTTGACTAAATATTCAGGTATGGATCCCGAAGTGAACCAGTATTCCGGCGGATCTGATTCCAGAATCCAGGGTATTGATTGGGGAACCTATCCACAGAATCGTTCATTTGTTTTAGGTCTTAATATTGAGTTTTAATTGTCTGTATCATGAAAAAATATATAAGTAACGCTCTTTCTTTGCTAACCGGCTCTTTGTTTTTATTTTCTTGCTCTTTGAACCGTGATCCACTTTCAGATTATTCGGATGTTAGTCAAGGAAAGACAGAGACAGGAACGCAGATTGTTTTCAAGAACAAAGCCGAAGTTGAAACTTATTTGGCCGGAATTTACCAGCAGATGAAAGATCGGCAGGAACATTGGTATCTCGACCTCCTCTTGATTGGCGATTCGCACGCCGATAATTCCTATGCTGGAACAACCGGAGCGGAAGTTGTACCTTTTGAAAATAATTCTATTGAAGGGTCTAATTCGGTTGTTGACCGGGATTGGGGAAGATATCTGGAAGATGTTGGACGTGCAAATCGATTGATCATTTACGTTGATAGTGTTGCTGATAAATCGTTGAGCGATACGGATATTAGAACGTATAAGGCACAAGCTAAACTATTCAGAGCATTGGCGATGTTTGATATGGTCCGTATATTCGGATCTATCCCTGTCATTACCACAATTGCACCCGATATTACAGGTGACAATGTCAATGAAGTTTATCCGCAATATTTTCCAAAACAAGCCACAGAAGAAGAAGCCTATAAGCAGATCGAAAAAGACTTGATGGACGGATTGGCTGATGCACCAGCCAACAATAATGGGAATAAGACTTTATTTACCAAATCCGTCGCACGAGCGATGCTGGCAAAGATCTATGCCGAAAAACCAATTCGCGATTACGCTAAAGTTATCCAATATGTTGACGCATTGACTGCGGATGGATTTGATCTGAATACCAATTACTCAGATCTATATGCAATGAATGCAAGCAACACAGATCTTGCACAGCGGAATACGAAAGAATCGATTTTGGAAGCACAGTTCACTGCAGGAGGAGGCAATTGGGCGACTTGGATGTTTGGAAGGGATTTGTCCAATTATGATAATAACTTCACATGGGCCAAATGGATAACCCCATCTCGGGACTTGATTCAAGCGTATACGAATGAAGGGGACCAGGTTCGTTTGGGGCAATCTATTGTTTATTATTCCACTACTTGGAGCAACTATTATCCGTCAAACCATTATCCATTCATGTTTAAATTACGTTCTGCATTTAATAGTATTGTCAAGCTTCGTTACGCAGACCTTTTTTTGTTAAAAGCGGAAGCATTAATTCAGCAGGGATCAGATCTATCTGGAGCGGCAGACATTATTGACAAAATTCGCACCCGTGCTAAATTGCCTAAAATATCCGCTGCCGTACGTTCAAATAAGGATGCTTTATTAGACGCTTATTTGAAAGAACGTCGTCTTGAATTGGCCTTCGAAGGACAACGATGGTTCGATCTTGTGCGCTTGGACAAGGTGGAATCTGTCATGAATGCGGTCTATGCAAAAGACGCTGGAAGAAAGGCACAGGTGTATCCCTTCACGAAGAACTCTTACCGTTTACCGATTCCGCAACCAAAAATTGATCAGAATCCTAATCTAGTTCAGAATCCGGGGTATTAATTGATTTAACAAGTGGAATCCCCCATCTGATGGATGGAGACAAATATATTAACAGATGAAACGTACTAATAAAAAAACTATGATATATACATTCTTGTTGTCCTGTCTAGTGACGGCAACATCTTGTAACCGTGACAGCTATACACCTTCGCAAGGTGATGAAATTAAAAAAAGTGGTGATGTTACAATTTATACGACGACAGGCAGTCGGTCTTTGGATTTTGGAAAGCGCTTTGTTGATTTCAGCTCCAAATTTAATATGTCACCCAATACAATTACGCTAGATCCTACTAAGAAATTCCAGACGATGGACGGCTTCGGTGCAGCCATCACAGGCTCAACCTGTTATAATTTGATGAAAATGAGTAAGGAAGATCGGACAAAATTCCTTACAGAGACGTTTTCAGATAAAGATGGAATGGGAATGAACTATATCCGTATTGCTATTGGATGTTCCGACTTCTCTTTGAGTGAATATACCTGTTGGGACAAAGAAGGAAAGGAAAATTTTGGATTGCAGTCGGAAGAGACCCAATATATCATTCCGGTGCTTAAAGAAATACTTGCTATCAATCCATCCATAAAAATCATGGGCTCCCCATGGACTCCACCGAAATGGATGAAAGTTAACAACCTAACTGATTTAAAGCCCTTTGATTCATGGACCAGCGGTCAGTTAAATCCAAAGTATTATCAGGACTATGGTTGGTATTTCGTTCAATGGATCCAAGCAATGAAGAAAGAAGGCATTAATATTTATTCGATTACTGTTCAAAATGAACCATTGAACAGAAAGAATTCCGCTTCGCTTTATATGTCATGGCAAGAGCAACAAGCTTTTGTCAAACAAGCGCTAGGCCCACAGTTAAAAGCGGCTAACTTATCAACAAAGATCTATGCATTTGATCATAATTATAACTATGATAACATTGCTGATCAGGCTGATTACCCTGTAAAGATCTATAACGATGCCGGAGCGGCTTCATTCTTCGCCGGAGCGGCGTACCATAATTATGGTGGGGATAAGGCTGAACTTATCGATATTCATAATCAACGCCCAGACAAGGAATTGGTATTTACGGAAACATCCATTGGGGAATGGAATGATGGACGCAATCTTGAAAAACGTTTGATGGAGGATATGCGTGAAGTTGCATTGGGCACCGTCAACAATTGGAGTAAAGGTGTCATAGTATGGAACTTGATGCTTGATACTGACAAAGGGCCAAATCGCGAAGGTGGCTGTCAGACATGTTATGGCGCCGTGGATATTAGTAAGGCAAATTATAAGAATATAACGCGCAATTCGCATTATTATATTGTTGGTCATCTTTCTTCGGTGGTCAAATCAGGGGCCACACGGATTGGGGCTTCTGGGTATACAGCGGAAGGGTTAGTTTATACAGCCTTTCAAAATACAGATGGGACCTACGCTATTGTTCTGTTAAACGAGTCGGGAGATAGCCGTAAAATTACCGTCGCAGACGGTAAACATCATTTTAGCTATGATGTGCCAGCTAAATCGGTTGTTTCTTACCGTTGGACCTATTAACTGGAGGATGATAAACCCTAAGCGCTATCACATTGATAGCGCATAAATTATGAACAAATGAAAAGATATCTCATCAATATACTATTGGGAACTGCTGCTATTACTGCAGTTAGTTCCTGTAAAAAGGATGAAAAATATACCTATCAAATAGGGGATCCTAAAATCGAATTGAAATCGCCTATCTCGGCCGCAAATTTTGGGGATAGTCTCGAGTTTCAGGTGCATGTGTCGGATAGTGAAGTTGCGCTGTCTACTGTTAAAGCACAATTGTATTTTACAGACGACAAGGTAACAGAAACCGTCATCCGTACCAAACAAAATGGAGACTATGCTGGAAAAATTTATGTTCCGTTCTTGAAAGATATTCCCGATGGAAAAGCAACCCTTAAGTTTGTCTTACAGAATATTAGCCAAAAAATAACGGAACAATCTTTTGATATTAATCTGAGCAGACCCGACTTTCCATATTTAACTTTAGTCACAGAATCCAAATCCTATCGCATGGAAAAGGTCGGGCGTAATCAATATGCGGCAAAAGAAAATTTTGCAGCTGAGGTAAAAGGCTATATTCAAGCGCCAAAAGTAGGTACACAGGGCAATGCGATGAACTTTGGTTGGGTCAATAATGTTATTAACTTGGGGTCTACCGCTGAAATTCCTTTTTCAAATTCAACCTCTGGTGTATATCCAATTCAATTTAATACATTGACATTTCAGGCATCTCCATTTATTGTTGTACTGCTAAATGGATCGCAGTTCAGTCGACTGGATGATAAACATGCTAAAGTTGAACTCGAGCTGGCTCAAGGGAAAACGACGACTTTTGAAGGGATTGCGGATCTGCAAGATTGGTGGATCGATCCAGATTTCTTTACCAAAGCGGCCGACGGAACCCTATCGTTTAAAGGATCAACTGGAAA
>NZ_DKSP01000108.1:37606-38349 GCF_002472745.1 Sphingobacterium sp. UBA7253
TTTAAAGGATCAACTGGAAAATACCGTGTTACAGCAGACTTTAACTTAAAATACTTTGTAGTTGAGGCGATGACAGGCAATGATTTGGCAAAACTACAAGATGATGGATCTGGTGCTGTGTGGATTATCGGTGAAGGAATCGGAAAACCTAAGGTATCCGTTAATCAGGTAGGCTGGAACACAGATAAAGCGCTTTGTCTGGTGCCGCTAGGCAACAAGAAATACCAGATAACTGTTAAGGCAGGAGAGTCTATAAATTCTGATAACATCAATTTCAAATTTTTCCATCAAAAAGGATGGGGCGGTGAATTTGGTGGCACAGACCTGACAACGACAAGTGATATCGTTTTTGTGGGGGATGGAAAGAATGGACGCGACTCGGGCAATCTTGGCATCAAAACCGCTAAAGTATTAGAGACCGGTAAAACCTATGTTTTTACATTGGATTTAGCTGCAGGCAATAAGAAAGCTGTCTTGACGATTGCGACAAAATAATTATAATTGAGTCTTATAAGTCCTAGGTAGTAGTCTTCCTAGGACTTTTTCTTTTAAATAGCATTTGTTTATTCCAAGATTCATTTGTTATATTTGCCCAAACTCACACAGATTATCATGAGTTGGCCAGTTTACAAGATAATGAAGTAATCTTCCTGATGTAAGCTGCTATTGAGAATAAAATATTCGAATGAAAATCAGACTGTTTATATGGATTCTATTACCCTTGATGCTCCTGCAGAGCTTCT
>NZ_DKSP01000108.1:38435-70568 GCF_002472745.1 Sphingobacterium sp. UBA7253
GATGCTCCTGCAGAGCTTCTCAACGGTATGGCTATGGACAGTCTTCGAGTTGAATCGAGATTATATCGCACGTTACGAATGTATCAATCGTTTTAACGATAATGCGCTTGCCTGTCGAGGCCAGTGTATTTTGATGAAGAAAATGCGCGAGCATGAGGAAAAGGAACAAAAAAATCTTGAATTACGTATTATTGATGTCGTTTTTATAAATAATACGCAAGATTTTACTTTTAAAAACACGGCTCTTTATGAAGATACTGTGGAGCGCCTGCTTCCAGTATATAAAGAAGATTATTCCTATAATCCCATTTTTACAATATTTCACCCCCCTTTGGTTTAAATCCAGTTAATAATTTATTTGATTAGTAGTCGATCACTGACGATGGATTACAAGGTATGCTAAGATTTCCTTCGCGTTATAATTTCGCTGTGAAACTGCTTTTAGTGATGCTTTGTCCATAAAATCGATCTTTCGGTTAAGCTATTTATTCAATAACTATTTATTTCAATGAAACCCTCCTCATTATTTGGGCTACATCGCGGTGTGGATCCGAATCATTTGAATATTGATAATAGCTAATAATCTGTTTAATATCAGTATGATGGTTTCATTTCGCTAGAAGTTGAATGGAGCGCATCTATTACGATGAAATATATCCGTTCGTCACAATAGGATATCATTTTGATTTATTGCGTGAGTTCCGGAGCTCACGCAATAAATCGGATAGCTTCCTAACAAATGAAAAATTATAGATGAGAGATTTATTTATAAAAAAAGTGGTTTTTTATATCGCGATTATATCCTTTCTCCTAATTGCTTGTACAAAGGAGAAAACAGACTATGAGGCAGAGCGGGGAAATACTGTGGCAGAGAATATGGAGTTTAAAGAGGTTACAAGCCTTATTTCTTCAGGGTACAATATTCATATTGAAGCCCCGGGCGGGGTATTGTACCGCGGTTATAATGATATCCGCGTGAAAATCAATAAGCAGCAAAATAATGAACCTGTAGCCGTTTCCGCAGTCAAATTGCTGCCCATCCAAACCAATATGCAAGGAATGAAAATTGTTTGTCCAAACCAGTCCGTAATGGACCATACGTTGGATGGGAGCTACTTTTCGGGTTACAGTGTGTTTACAGATGAAAGTTCTGCAGCAGCAAACTGGAGTTTGGAAATCGATTTTAAAATTGGCGATCAGACTTTCTCTGCTGCACAGCATGTAACTGTAATGCCGCAGACCAATAAAAATCGTAATATAACCACCTTTACCGGGAAAGATGGCGAACACTATTTAATCGCCTTGATTGCTCCTTGGAAACCAAATGTTGCTGAAAATAATCTGGTCGCAGGTATTTATAAATTAGACACTGTGCAATTGTCTTATACAAGAGTCAACGGATACACCTTGCAGTTAGATCCGCGTATGCCAGAACCTTCGATGGGCAACCATTCTTCCCCCAATAATAAGGACTTGGTCCAACAGGCCAACGGATTGTACCAAGGTGTTGTCAATTACACCATGACAGGCAACTGGACGCTGAATTTTATTTTGGTCAACCAAAATGGAAGGGCAATAGCAGGGACTGAGGTGCCGAAGGATTTCACTCCGGGGGTAGAAGGGCGTAAAAGTGAGTTATACATCGACATTCTATTTTAGAGGCTATGAAGAAAATAAGTGTTATGCTCTTTATGTTGTCTTTGGGATGGAACGTACACGGACAAAACAATCCTGTTACCCGCGATACAACGAGACGTCTAGCCGAGGTTACAGTCAATGCAGCTGCCAAAAAGAGGATTGAAAACGATCTGAAGATGACAGTCTCCGTAGATGAATATTTGGCTTCTGCAAGTAATATCAGCTTCATAAAACGTGGTGCCTATGCTTGGGAACCCCTGCTCAATAATATGAGTAGCGAGCGTTCGACAATTACGATCGATGGGATGCATGTCTTTGGAGCATGTACGGATAAAATGGACCCGATAACCTCGTATGTAGAAAGTAATAACCTTGCTGCGATAGATATTAAATCGGGGCAGGAAGGTAATCTGCATGGTGCTACGGTCGCTGGCAGTATAGATCTAAAAAAAAGGAATACCGCGTTTGGCCTGCAGAAAAAAATTGGCGGAGCCTATCAGACAGGTTTTGAATTCAATAATAAGCAGACTTTCAATCTTGGGAATTTATATTACTCAAGTGACAAATTTGTGGCAGATGGAAGTATTGCCTTTCGGAAGGCTGGAAATTATTACGATGGAAATGACGATGAAGTACGGCATTCGCAATATAATAAATTCAATGCGTCGTTGGGCTTGGCCTATAAAACAAGTCCGCTTTCTGCTGTTAGGGTTGATGCTATTTTTGATCGCGCAAAAGATGTGGGATTTCCTGCTTTGCCAATGGACTTATCCTTATCCAGAGCGATTATCACTTCCGCTGCATACAAACAGTTGTTTGAAGAGGGCTTGGTAAAAGTATGGGACACCAAAGTTTATTTTAATGCAGTTGAGCACTATATGGATGATACGACCCGTCCGGAAAATTTGGTTCATATGGATATGCCAGGCTGGAGTACGACCTATGGTCTTTTATCTAAAATTAATCTGCAGAAAGATCACTATTATTCGGAAATACAGGTAAATGCTTACGATAACCTCTCGATAGCTGAGATGCGCATGTATCCGCAGGATCGATCCAAACAGACCATGTTTGCCTATAGCTGGCCATGGGTAACCACCCGTTTTGCGAGTGTAGCCATTAATAACTCGTTAGATCTTTCTGATATCAGTAGACTTGTCTTTGGAGGTTCATTGGGTTTGAACTATAACTATTCGAAATACGTTGAATTCAACTGGATTTTCCATCCTGGTTCTCCACAGAAGAAAAATAGAATTCTTCCGAGCCTACATGCTAGCTATCAGTTAAATATTGGTCAGTTTGACTTTTCCCTAGGAACAGGGTTTGGGCATCGTGCTCCTTCTGTCTCGGAGGCGTATGGTTATTACATTTACAATAGTTTCGATCGGTATGACTATATCGGAAATCCGGATTTAAAAAATGAAGTTTCTTATGAAGCCAATGCCAGTGCCGGGTTTAAGACCGGAAAGTTAAGCATTGGGGCCAAGGCCAATTATTTCTTTATCCAAGACTACATTATTGGCCGGATTTTGAGTTTGGGTAGCCCGATGAACTATCAATCGGTAGGCGTGAAAGGCTATACCTCTTTAGATCATGCGACTCTGTTTAATCTGGCACTCAATGCGCAATATCAAGTTTTGCCAGGTCTAGATTGGAAAGTCGTACTTACCTATGCCAGAGGGCAAGACAATATGGGCGGAAACCTGCCTTTTATACGTCCCTTAAGTTATCAAACATCACTGCATTACCGATACAAAATGATCGGTGTGCAAACTTCAATGAACGGGGACTTTAGCCAGGTCAATTTTAGCCCTGAATACGGAGAGGACCAAACTGCATCCTATAAGATATGGAATGTTTCGGCAGACTATACCTTCACTATTGGAAAATTGAATGCAATGTTTCAGGTCGGTGCGGAGAACCTCTTCAATGAATACTATAGTACCTATGCAGATTGGGGAAATATACCACGCATGGGTAGGAATATTTTTACATCCTTAAAAATCAATTTTTAAATACCTTAAAACTTAGAATAAAATGAAAAAAAATGCAATTAAACTCCTGATGATTTCTTTGGTTATGGTTTCTTGTAGCAAAAGTGAAGATGTCGCCAACAGTGTTAACTTACATTTCAACAATACATTTAAAAATACAACAATTGTGCTGGGTAATGCAGATTCACCAGCTGCCTCGACAAATACATCAGCCAGTGGACAACTGCATCAGTTTTCTGAACTGAAGTATGTAATTAGCAATATCAGGCTTATTAAAGCCGATGGATCTGAAATCCCTTATAATGTAAATGATCTGGATAAAGGGGCTGCAGTGATTGATCAGGCGAAAGCGGCAACTTTAAATTATGTGCTGAGTAATATACCTGTTGGAGATTATAAACAGATCAAATTCGGTTTGGGGGTAAAACAGGAAATAAATACGTTGGATCAACTGAGATTCCCAGTTTTCTATGCAACAGCAGGGGCTAATGACACCAAAATGCACTGGGAATGGGGGACAGGTTACCGATTTACGAAATTGGAAGGCTTTTATGGTGCTGATCATAAAGAGTTGTCTATTCACACAGGAAGTACGATCAACGGAACAAATGGTGATGAATCCACTTATAAACAGGGGGTAGATGCTTATCGGGATATTACGTTGAATTTACCTTCCTTAGTTACTGTTGGAAAAAGTGTACCACAGATTAATATCAGGGCGGATTTCGATAAGCTCTTAAGCGGAAAAACGAATACCATCACACTGGGTGCCAACAATGCTGTGCCTAGTATTCATTCGGCAGTCGAAATGGTCAAATTTGTTGATAATCTTGGCGGTAACGGTAGCAGCGATACAGCTGGAATGTTCACTGTTGAGAGTGTTTCTAATTAAATATTACGTAAATGGCTATGATCTTGAATGAGGTTGTAGCCATTTGCTGAAAATACGTTATGCATAAACAAAAGAACGCCATCTGATTGTACCATGACTTTCGAATGTGCATTCTGAATATTCATCAGCCATTGATAAAAATAAAAGGATGAAAAAAGTCATCTTAATCCTGACAGTTATAGTGATTGCTTTATCCTGTAGTAGGGATGATATCATTGAATTTACGCAGGAAGACAATCCAACAGTCACGTTCAATATTCCTGCGGATTTTCCGAGTCTGAATAATGCATTTAATAGCAATAAGCCAACAAAGTATGGTGTTGAATTGGGTGAAAAGCTATTTCATGAAAAAAGATTCAGTGGAAATAATACGATATCATGTGCCAGTTGCCATAATCCCTCATTGGCTTTTTCCGATGGAAAGATGCAGGCAGTGGGTATAGATGATCGTGTCGGATTTCGGAACACTCCACCTTTGCAGAATTTGGCTTTTATGAAATTTTATAATTGGGATGGCAATATACTTGAACTGGAAAAGCAACCTTTAGTGCCAATTATCACGCATGAGGAGATGAACTCCTCTATTCTGGAGGTTATCGGTAAAATTAATGGGGATTTTGACTACAAAGTATTGTTCAAGAAGGCTTTTGGCGATGAGAATATTACACCGGAACGAATTTATAAAAGCATTGCCCAATATGAGTATACTTTAATTTCGGCCGACAGTAAATATGATCAGGTAAAACGAGGTGAAGGGGAACAATTCACGATTGAGGAAGAACGGGGGTATCAGCTGTTTAAGTTGAAATGTGAAAGCTGCCATGCAACAGAATTATTTACCGATCAGAGTTTTAGAAATGTAGGGTTTCCTTTAAATAAACATCCAGATGAGGCCGGGCGAGCACGTATCACAGGTATTGAAACGGACTATATGGCTTTTCGGGTACCTTCTTTAAGAAATGCGGAATATACAGCGCCTTATGGAAGTTTTGGGCAGTTCCCAACGTTGAAATCTGTCCTGGATTATTTTGACAAAGGTGTTTTGGATGCAGCTAACTTTGATCCGATTCTTAAAGAAAATGGCAAAAGAATTCCGATGACAGAAGACGAAAAAGAAGCTATCATAGCTTTTATTAAAACATTAAGTGATCCCAAATTTGTAGGCAAATAATGCTGATTTATGAATAGAAGAGATCAAGCAATTGTTTCGCTTCTTTCACATCATGTACGCGGAGAATTTGTACCCCTCTTTCGAGAAGTAAGGTATTTAAAGCGGTGGTGCCATTTAAAGCTTCTTGGGCGGTGATTCCGATTTTTTTATAAATCATAGATTTACGGGATATTCCGCCCAAAATTGGTAATTCGAAGTAGTGAAGTTCATTGACACGATAGAGCAACTCATAGTTCTGTTCGACTGTCTTTGCAAAACCAAATCCTGGATCAAGAATAATGTCTTTCACCCCCATACTTCTTAGTGTCGCAATGCGGTCACCTAAAAAGGTGGCTACGTCAGTTACAATATCTGTATAATCTGTTTTTTCCTGCATATTTTCGGGAATACCGCGCATATGCATGAGAATATAAGGAACTTGATATTTTGCTACCGTGGCGAACATGTTATCATCGAGTGTACCTCCCGAAACATCATTTATGATGTGCACTCCCGCATCGATTGCAGCAGCAGCAACGTCTGCCCTAAAGGTATCTATTGATAAAATAGCGTCAGGAAATGCAGTTTTAATTGCTCGAATAGCGGGAAGAGCTCGATCCATTTCCTCCTGAGATGAAATTAATGGAGCGCCCGGACGTGAGGAATATGCGCCAATATCAAGAATTTGAGCACCTTCAAGCAATAGCTTCTTTGCTTTCTCTACCGCAAGTTCGACGGTTGTATTGTCACCTCCGTCATAAAAAGAATCTGGAGTCACATTGAGTATCCCCATAATAATGGGCTTTTCGAAGGTCATTAAGGTACCATCGACCAGTATGGAGTGACAGGGTGAAGTGTGGAATCTTTTCATCAGAACAATGCTAGGTTTGGTGTGAGAGCGTCTTATTTGACAACCAAAACACCGTCAGCAATAATGCTAATATCTTTTTTAGGTTGTGTAATCTGGTCTATTTCAGACTGTGATTTACCAAGATCCTTTGCCGCATGTTGTAACGATGCTACAGAAACTTCCTTTTTCTTTGCGATACCCTCGACAACAACCGTTTTGCCGACAATGTCTGCTGGCATGAAGAATCCGTAGTCTTTAAAACGGACGGTAATCGGCTCTTCGCCTTCCCGTTGCAGGGTCATGAAACAGCCTTTTTTCTTACATACCTCAACGACCTTGCCTGTCACCTTTCCGTTGAATGCGTTCTTTTGCGTGAGTTCTTTTTCAAGCTTTGCCACTGAAATCGCATTGGATGCAGAGATTTCTTTGCCATATTTTACACCAGGCTTGGCGGCGGGAATATCCTTTTGCTGTGCGAAAGATAAATTGGTAACAGCAAATGCTAATGCAAAAAATAAAACGATCTTTTTCATGCTATTTTCTAATAAATTCAAATTTACCACTTGGGTCCAGCTTCATGACAGTAGATGATTTCCCATCTGTTGTTACGTCTCTGTCATAGGCGACAATATAATCTACCCCATCTTTGATGGCATCAGATATTTCATCAAAATCTTTCGCCGTTGGTTCACCACTGATATTTGCTGAAGTTGAAATTATCGGTTTGCGAAACCGTTGTAAAAGTTGTTCACAAAAAGGGTGCTTGACAATTCGAATGCCAATTGAACCGTCCTCAGCAATCGCATTGGGCGCAAGATTTTTGGCATTCGAATAGACAATTGTCAAGGGTTTTTCAGTGTATTCAATAAGTTGATAAGCCACATCCGGGATTTCATTTACATAACTTGCCAATTGATTGTCGTTGTGTAAAAGGACGATCAGACTTTTGGATTTATCTCTTCCTTTCAGCTGGAAAACTTTCTCCACGGCATCAGGATTGGTGGCATCACAACCGATCCCCCAAATGGTGTCGGTGGGGTATAGAATTAATCCGCCGTTTTTTAACGTCTCCAAGGCCTTATTCAAATCCTCACGATCTACGAATGCACTCATCTTATCTTTATACTAGTTTTAACTTTATACAGCTACATTATGATCACGTAGTGCATCATTCAACGAAGTCTTTTTGTCCGTAGACTCTTTACGTTGACCAATGATCAAAGCGCAAGGAACTTGATATTCCCCTGCCGCAAATTTTTTGGTGTAAGAACCCGGGATAACAACAGAGCGGGCAGGTACATAACCTTTATATTCTACTGGTTGAGGTCCCGTAACGTCGATGATTTTTGTTGACGCTGTCAATACGACATTAGCACCCAATACAGCCTCTTTTTCTACACGAATACCTTCAACTACAATCGCTCTTGAACCTATAAAAACATTGTCCTCAATAATAACTGGAGCTGCTTGTACGGGCTCTAATACGCCACCAATTCCGACGCCGCCACTTAAATGTACATGTTTACCAATTTGTGCACAAGATCCAACAGTTGCCCAAGTATCCACCATGGTACCTTCGTCTACATAAGCACCGATGTTAACGTAAGAAGGCATCATAATCACTCCTTTAGCCAAATATGCACCTAAACGAGCAGAAGCCCCTGGTACAACACGTACTCCAGTGTGCTTGTAGTCTGTCTTTAATTTCATTTTATCATGAAACACAAAAGGACCTGCAGTCATTTCGCGCATATCATTGATTGGAAAATATAAAATAACAGCTTTCTTGATCCAGTCATTGACGTGCCATCTTGTACCGATCATTTCAGCGACGCGGATTTCACCGCTATCTAATTTCATGATAACAGCGCGGATGGCTTCTGTATATTCTTTATATTCTAATAATTGCCTATCTTCCCAAGCTTCCTCAATCAGTTTTTTAAGTGGCTCTACCATATTATTTATTTTCTTATTTGAATTAGTTTATTTTGATGTACAAACTTAGATAAAGTTGGACTTAAAAACAACTTTATCCATTGTTCCTTGCAATAGACTTTCCTGATAACAACAGCCTACCAAATTATGATCAACTTCTGACTCCAACCACAGTGTGTGCACAGTGAGTCCACGTTGAGTCCACCTTTTTAAGGTGCATTCACGCTACAGACATTGTTTTAACAACCCGCTTGCAGTCAGGAGTTGGTATGGATTTGATGACAACTTGTCCGCAATTAGCTCTTAAACTCTTCCGGCGAACGGATGAAAGACGTTTTAATAATTGTACTCAGTTTAATAGGAATTTTCCATAATTGCTTTTGGTTATAATGGTTCTAAAAATATAATTATTTTTGTATTATGGCTGGAACATCAGAAAAATTGAGAATTGATAAATATTTGTGGTCAATTCGCTTATTTAAGACAAGAACTTTGGCAACAGAGGCCTGTAAGGCAGGTCGGGTGAAACTAAAAGGCCAAAATATAAAACCCTCTTATGAAGTTAAGATCGGAGATGTATACCATGTCCAAAAGGGAATTGAGAAAAAAGTGGTGATGGTGACAGGTCTTTTGGAACGTCGTGTTGACGCCAAGACTGCTATTCAATTCTACGAGGATCAAACACCTGTTGAAGAAACTGTAGGGTTTAAATCCGTATTTCATGCTCCTGTCCTAAAACGCGACCGCGGTACAGGGCGCCCTACGAAAAAAGACCGTCGTGAGATAGATGATTTACAATCTTCAGAATGGTGGGAGAAGGAAGATGAATAACCTCAAGATATGCGCCATGATAATTGTGGGAAGCCTGTTGGCAATTTCCTGTAAATCGTATAAAAAACCTGTAGCCATGACGGAGGGTGAATTTGTTTTGGCGATCCATGGTGGAGCGGGGACGATCTTGAAAAAGAATATGACAGATTCGATGGAGCAAGCTTATAGGATCGTCTTGGAGCAAGCGCTTCGTATGGGCTATCAAAAGTTGCAAGAAGGTAAATCCAGTTTGGAAGCCGTCGAATCTGCTATCCATGTTATGGAAGACTCACCCTTGTTTAATGCAGGGAAAGGAGCGGTTTTTACACATGACGGACATAACGAACTGGATGCCTCCATCATGGAAGGTAAATCCTTGGCCGCAGGCGCCGTTGCAGGAGTGACGACGATCAGAAATCCAATCTCGGCAGCCAAGGCGGTGATGGAAAAATCTGAGCATGTTATGATGGTGGGTAAAGGTGCCGAAGAGTTTGCGAAGCAAGTGGGATTGACCATTGTAGACCCTTCTTATTTTTGGACGGAAGCACGTTGGGAAGCTCTGCAGAAAGTGAGCAAGGATGACAGTACACGAACACAACTAGATCACGATCAAAAACAAAGCTCACGCTTAGGCATCATCAATAAAGATGCTAAATTCGGTACAGTAGGGTGTGTTGCATTAGATAAGGCAGGTAACTTGGCAGCGGGCACGTCCACGGGAGGGATGACAAACAAGAAGTTTGGGCGGGTCGGAGATTCGCCAATTATTGGAGCTGGAACGTATGCGAACAATAATACCTGTGCTGTTTCCTGCACTGGATGGGGTGAATATTACATCCGCACCGTGGCGGCATATTCGGTGTCGGCTTTAATGGAATATAAAGGTGAACGTGTTGATCAAGCGAGCAGGCAAGTAATCGATCGGATTGGTGAAATGGGCGGTAATGGCGGCATGATCGCATTGGATAAAAATGGACATGTTGCTATGCCTTTTAATACCGCCGGCATGTATCGGGGTACGGTGACTAAAGACGGTAAAATAACAGTAGAAATTTATAAGTAGCCAATTCAGCTGTTTTCAGCTTCATAAAATATCCCAAGTGATCAATACAATACATGTTGAAGATCGCTTGGGATATTTTATGCTAACTATTTTTATTGAATAGCAGTTATGGCCTATTATGTCAAATTGCCGTTAGGTATTGTTCTATCTCATCAAATTGGATATCACCATGTGAAGCGTCATATAAACTGTCTTTTCCTTCAACAATCAGTATTTGAGGTGATTGATGTTCTACATTCCAACGTTGGGCAATCTCATTCGATAGTGGGCGGTAACGCAAAAGGTCTAAAAGATAAATCGCATAATCATGGTCTGAAGTAGCAGACATACGCTCAAGACTACGCTTAGCCATATTGCTAATACCACAAGTCGTGCTATGTTTAAAGATGGCTACAACTTTATCGGATTGATAAAGCTCCTGTAGCTGTTCTTCTGTATTTAATTCTATCCAATTAATCATATTATAGTTCTGTAAATTTTTTCTGTTCTACCTGTACAAAAGATGAAATAGAGGAGAATATACAACTCTTTTGGTCATTGCTTGTGGAATTGAAGAAACTGGGTAAACGTATCCCGTCGCCAATCTCCTTATATTTGCTCACTTCATAAGTGTTTTTTTCGCCCTTATCTGTGTATTCGTAACGCACAATCTCACCAGTATTTTGATCAATATAAAGCAAACCATCAATCTTTGAACCAAAGATAGGGGCTGACGAGCTGATATTTGCTATCGTTAATTTCTGTCCAGCACTGAAACTTTCCTTCTGGCTTTTCAGCTGCACATTCTTCTGTCCGATCAAGGTAGGCAAAAGTAGTAGATTGAGATCCGAAAATAGCTGATTTTTAATTGATTTCTTGAGCTCTGGCCCATCTGTAGATAAATTCCCTCCAATAAAGAGTTTGTCTGACCCTGGGTTTTTAAAATTAAACAGGTAGGTCACCTGATCCGTTCCCTTATAGCCATCAAATCGACATGCTCCAGTTGTTCTATTGAACAGGAACTTTCGTTCGTCGTTTGACAACTGGTCTGAGATGGTATTTCCCTTTGCTGAGAAAGCCAAAAACTGCAAAGAATCCCATTTTTCCTGGCCACCGATACTTTGCCAAATCTGCTTGTTTAGACTATCGTCTTGTGCCACTAGATCCAACTGACAAAATAACGTCAGTATAACGACCAAGAGTACATTCGATAATGTTTTCATAATCCTATTTTTTAAAGAAACAATCATCAAGTAATTCGTATCAAAATTGATCCTATGCAACTTCATCATTGCGTCATTGTCTATAAAACTACCGACTGTTGTATAACCGATTTACACTACAATCAAGACAATTCAATAACAATTTATTCTAGTGAAAAAATAAAAATCGATTAATAAGATAACTGAATATTTTATTAATCGATTTGTTTAAAATATAAGTACCTGAGTAATAAGTCGTGCTCAGTAATACTTTTCATCATTGAATGGTAGGCAAAATTAATACCAAACTAGAATTTTTTGGCAATATGAGCCATTTGTATTGCTGTAATAGCAGCTTCTTCACCTTTATTACCATGTTTCCCTCCGGCACGATCCAATGCTTGCTGAAGGTTGTCAGTTGTTAATACGCCAAAAACAGCTGGTTTATTATATTTGAGCCCTACATTGGCAATGCCATTTGCAACTGCATCGCAGATAAAATCGAAGTGTCTGGTCTCACCCTGAATGACGCAACCTAAACAGATAATAGCGTCAAAACCCTGATTTCTGAATGCGAGGTCTGCTCCTGAAATTAACTCGAAACTTCCAGGAACCTCTATGACTTGGATATTGTTTTCCTTAGCGCCATGCTCTTCCAAGCCCTTTATTGCACCATTCAATAATGCACCTGTAATTTCTGCATTCCATTGTGCAACAACGATTGCAAATTTGAATGGACTTGCATCCGCAACCTGGATGTGCGAAAAGTCGGATAAATTTTTAATGCTACTTGCCATAATAGTAACAAAGATAGTGATTTTAGATGGTCACAAAAAAAGAGGCTATCAAATAGCCTCTTTTTATTATACTTTTATTTATTCTCTTATAAATGTGCTTGTACACGGCCTAATAAACCATCAATTGTAGAAGCTTCTTGGCTCTCTGGGAAATCTGTTTTAATCTTCTTGTAAGCAGTCTCAGCACTTTTATAGTCATTTTGTGCTTCATATACAAGTCCTAGTTTTTTCAAAAAGAGCGGAGTTGTATACGAGTTGCTTGATTTTTCAGAAGCTTGCTTGTAGTAATCAGCGGCTTTTTTGTAGTCTTTTAACTCTGAATAAGCATCTCCAGTGAGACCAATTACGAGCGGATCTAGAATTTGGCTTCCTGTTGGAGCATATTTTTCAAGAGCCTTCACAGCATCTTCGAATTTACCTTGACGTAAATATAAACCACCTAAATAGGCGTTTGCAATATTTGCCGATTTTGTATTGGAATATTCATCCGCAATTTGTTTAAATCCAAGAAAAGCACCGTCGCCCGTGATTGCTTTATTTTGTAAAGAATCAATTGTGGCAAGCTGTTCTGCTTTGTACATACGGTTCGAAGCTTCTTCTGCTCTTGGATCTAGATAAAGCTTTTGATATCCAAAATAAAGTAAGATCAATACAACGATACCACCTAAAATGAACACGACACTTTTTTGGTTATCTTGAAAAAAAGATCCTTTTGAAGGTTTGAAACCTTGATTTGTATTATTTGTGTTTTTAGACATTACTAATCAGTAAAATATGGATTGCAAAAATACACTTTTCGAGCAAATTTGCAAGTGTTTTGCAAATTTTAAAGTGAATTAACTTTGGTTTTCCGACTCATTCGATAGTTCAATTTCCTTGTCTAGCTGTTCGTAGATGGAATTTTTACTTTTGAATTCAGGTACAATAATTTTCATTTGATACACCACTTCGTTTTTGTTTTGTGTCGCTAAACGCTGTTGTAATTCTTCGATTTTTATACTTACAATATCATAATTATTTTCTCTGACTTTGGCGATCATGATCTTTTCGTGGTGCGTCGGCAAGGTATTCTCCAAATCATTTAATAACTCCTCATATAGTTTTTCACCAGGTCTTAATCCAGTGAATTTTATTTCAATATCTTCATTCGGTTTAAATCCTGAAAGACGAATCATTTTTTTAGCTAACTCAACTATTTTTACAGATTTACCCATATCAAATACAAAAATTTCGCCACCTTGTCCCATTGTTCCAGCTTCAAGGACTAGTCGACATGCTTCGGGAATGGTCATAAAATACCGCGTAATTTCTGGATGCGTAACTGTTACAGGACCACCTTTTTGAATCTGATCTCTGAATCGAGGGATAACTGATCCATTGGAGCCTAAGACATTGCCAAAGCGGGTTGTGATAAATTTGGTGTGCACAGTTGCCCCTAAGGAATTTTCCAAATGATTGTTTAACGATTGTACATAGATTTCTGCGATACGCTTTGTCGCTCCCATGATATTAGTGGGGTTGACAGCTTTATCGGTAGAGACAAAAACAAATTTTTCAACTTGAAATTCCACGGCTAAATCAGCTAGATTCTTAGTCCCCATGACATTGGTCTGTACCGCTTCCAAAGGATGGTTTTCCATCATTGGCACATGTTTGTATGCTGCCGCATGATATACATAATGCGGCTTGAAAGTATCAAAAAGTAATTGCATCCTTTTTGTACTTCGGACGTCTGCTATATAAGTATGATAAACTTGATTTGGAAATTCATCTTGAAGGTCAAGTTGGAGATTGTGTAACGGGGACTCCGCTTGGTCACAAAGGATAATCATCTGAGGCTCGTATTTTCCCAATTGGGATGCAATCTCACTACCTATGGAGCCTGCTGCCCCAGTAACTAAGATTCTTTTACCTCTCGTTTGGCTTAGGATGTGATCGTCGTTAATCTTAATCGGCTCCCTTTCTAGTAAATCTTCAATTTTTATTTTTTGGATCTGATTGGGGTTAAGATCACCATTCATGATCTTTTTAACAGGAGGGAGCGTTAATATGTTGACATTTTTTTCGAGCGCAACATCTGTAATTTCATTTTTACGGTCCGAAGGAATGTTGTGCGAAGCGATGATAACCTCCTCAACATTTAATGTATTGATCAGATGGCTGAACTTCTGCGAGGAATATATTTTGGTCCCATCAATTACCTTGTTGATTTTTTGTTCATTATCATCTAAGAATCCAACAATAGCATTTTTGGATCGTACATCATGGTCTAAAGTTCTTTTTACAGCAATTCCCAAGTCACCGGCACCGTAGATCAGTGTCTTTTTTCTGGATCCATTGACTTTTTTGGTGTATAGAAAGAAAATTTTAATAATTGTTCTATATACGGTTAAAATAAGAAAGGAGAAGAGTGCAAAGAAGATAATGAGTGCAGTTGGAATGTTTCGCTCTATCTCGTTTGCTTGGATCACTAATTTTATAACCAGGAGAACGAAAACACTAAATGTTATCGTTGATAATATACGTATTGAATCGATAGCGCTCGTGTAACGAACTATCCCAGTATACATCTTGAAGAGATAGAATGATAAAGAACATATGGCTATAAATAAAATGTAACGAATGCTAAAATCAATGTCGAGCAGAAAATCGAAGTTAAAATCATAGTAAATAACATTTGCGAGGAGATAAGCGATGGAAACACTAAAGATGTCCAATAAAAAAATGATCCACCGTGGCACTATATTGACTTTACTGAGCATGGTACTATATCTGATTAGTTTAAACAAATGTAGATAAATTTGTTTCATTCCAAAGCCGTGCCAAACCAAATTTATCTTCGTTTGATAAGATTGATTTTTTATTGTAATTTTAGCTAACTATCAATTTTACAAGATGAATGAGTTAGGAAAGCTTGCGAGTCAGGCTATGATTTCTCCAAAAGAGATGCTGTTTGAGAAGAAAAAGAATGCAAAAAGTTTATTTATAGGCATTCCAAAGGAAATCTCGCTTCAGGAAAAGCGGATCTGCTTGACGCCATTAGCGGTTGCATTATTGGTAGAAAATGGACACGAAGTCATCATTGAGACTGGAGCAGGTGCTGGAGCCAATTTTTTAGATCATCATTATAGTGAGCAGGGGGCTCGTATCGTTTCATCTCGGGAAGAGGTGTACCAAGCAGATCTGATCATTAAAGTTGGTAGCCCTATCCTTAGTGAAGTGAAGTTGATGAAAGAAAGGCAGCTTTTATTATCTTCTCAACAACCTTCACTCATGAACCTGGATGTACTAAAGGCGTTAATGCATAAAAAAATCACTGCAATTTCTTATGAATATTTAAGAGATGAGGGCGGTTGCCTAGCAGTGGTGCGTGCGATGAGCGAAATCGTAGGGGCAACGGCAACCTTAATTGCGGGAGAGTATCTGAGCAATGCATTTGGAGGGAAGGGACTGATGCTCGGTGGTGTGACAGGCGTAGCTTCCACAGAAGTCGTTATTATTGGCGCGGGCACCGTTGGTGAACAGGCTGCCCGAACGGCTTTGGCGTTAGGAGCAGAGGTAAAGGTGTTTGATAATTCGATTTATAAACTTAGACGCCTACAAAATAATCTTGGTAGTCGTGTTTTTACCTCCGTTATACAACCGATTATTTTAAACAAGGCCGTGATCAGTTCGGATGTTGTTATTGGTGCTTTACGAGCGCGTAATGGACGTTCCGCTTGTGTGATTTCGGAAGAAACTGTTTCTAAAATGAAACCCAATTCCGTTATTATAGATGTAAGCATTGATCAAGGAGGTAATTTTGAAACATCGGAGGTGACCTCTCACGATAAACCTATCTTTCGTAAATTTGATGTTATTCACTATTGTGTTCCCAATATAGCGTCTCGGGTAGCGCGAACAGCTACTTATGCAATGAGCAATATCTTCACTTCTATTTTGCTTGATTTTGCTGAACTTGGGGGACTGAAAAATGCAATTTGGAAGAATCCCGGTATTCGGAGTTCAATTTATTTATACCAAGGAAACCTTACAAATGTTGACATGGCCTCAAGATTTAATATGACGGCGAAAGATTTAGATCTTTTAGTTGTTTCTTCCTTATAAACCATGGATATCCAGCTCATATTTGATTCGTTTTTTCTAGTATATGTAGTCTGGAGCTATCTTTTAAAATATCATTTTAATGAAACGAATTTTTATGATTTTATGTTCGTTGATTTCTCTCGTTAAGGCGCAGGAAACAATCAACCTTTATGCAGATTCCATTCCAAATGCGACTGATAAAGAGCAGGTAAATTTAGAAAAGAATGTACCAAAGTTATTTGCATATATGGCAGATAAAAGTATAGATAAAAATATCGCCGTACTAGTTATTCCGGGAGGTGGGTATTCTCATATAGCAATGGATCATGAAGGTCATGCCGTTGCTAAAGAGCTGATAAAAAATGGTTATTCAGCATTTGTTTTACAATACCGATTGCCTTCACCAAATATCATGCGTGACAAATCAATAGGACCTCTTCAAGATGCCCAGCGGGCGATGCAATTGATCCGAACGTTGCACCCCGGACTTCGAAAGGTTGGGGTTATAGGATTTTCCGCTGGCGGGCACCTGGCTTCCACTTTAATTACGAAGTTTAAGAAAGATTATATAGCGAATCCTTCCCATGTATCCCTAAGACCTGATTTTGCAGGATTGATTTATCCAGTAATCTCTATGGAAAATGATATAACACATAAAGGTTCGCGTATAAATCTCATTGGAGAAAACCCTTCGGAAGACCAAATCAAACTGTTTTCTTCCAATTTGCAGGTATCTTCTGAGGTTTGTCCGGTTTTCTTTGTGCATGCCAAAGACGATATGGCTGTGCCAATAGAAAATAGCTATAGAATGATGGCAGCTTTGGACAAGTCAAAAGTGCCCAACAAGCTTTATACCTTTGAGCAAGGGGGGCACGGCTTTGGGTTAATTAACAAAACCTCAGACAAGTTATGGTTTGACGCATTTTTATCTTGGCTAGACACACAAGACTAGGATATACAATTAATGGTCAAAAGATATCCAGTGAGATATTGTTAGATCGACAGCCTGTAGTTTTTGTGGAATTATTTGCGATGTTATAATCGCATGTAAGTTAATCTCATTATTACTGACTACGATTTCATAATAAAAACCTCTGAATCGCACATCTTTTACAAAAAAAGTAGACTGCTCAGAAGGACTTATTGAAATCCATTCTTGATGTATCGCGACTGGTTTTTCGCTTGTTATGCCTAAATTTTGAGCTTGCTCAACTTGTAATATATTGCTTTTTGCCAGTAATTGCGCCGTGTAAGGGTGCGATGGATTGCTATACAATACATGTGGATTGTTTTGATCTAGGATTTTACCAGATTTCATCACGATGAGGTTATCTGCTAAAGCAAGTACTTCCGTAGGATCGTGTGAAACTAAAATGACGGTCAGCCCAGTTTCTTTAACAATATCTTTTATGTCCTGTTGCAAGGTATCCCTAAAAGAGGCATCAACCTGATTGAAGGGTTCATCCATTAGTAAAACTTCAGGCTCGTTGATCAAAGCACGACAGATGGCGACACGTTGTTTTTCTCCGCCACTGATGTCTGCTACTCTTTTTTTAGCGAGGTGATCTATCCGTAGACGTTGTAATATTTCCGCAGTTTTGTCTTGTTTGCGTTTGATATCTGTGTTTGGCAACTGCGATGCAACATTATCCCATACATTGGCATAAGTATTCAAATCGTCAAAGCCTTGCGAGACTAATTTCATGGCATCATGTCCGGGGATTAGCTTGTCCTTGCGCGTTGGAACCTGCCAACCTTTATAGCGCACAATGCCCCCAGTTGGTTCCAAAAGACCGTAGATAAGTCGCAGTAATGTACTTTTTCCACTGCCAGATTCACCAATGATTGCTGTTATTTTTCCTTCATCGATATCGAAAGAACTATTTTCAACAGCAAACTGCATATTGTTCTCATGAAAGGAAAAGCTAAGGTGCTCGGCGTGTATAGCAGCTAGTCCGGGAACATGGATATCAGATGGAATATATTGACAAGATGATAAATGAGCCATAGTAGAGAAAAGGTAGTTAACGAATAGAAATTTTACGTGTTGTTGCATCTATGATGCTAATATGTATCTCTTTTGCTTCTTCAGGAAGTAAATTGGGGATTTTCTCCGGCCATTCAACAAAGCAATATGCACCTGAATAGAAATATTCCTCATAGCCAAAATCGAATGCCTCCTGCTCATCTTTAATGCGGTAAAAATCAAAGTGATATATGGGGCCTGCGGGAGACTCATATTCATTAACAATGGAGAATGTTGGACTAGATGTACTATCTTGTACATTTAATTGTTTACACAGGTATTTTACAAAAGTTGTTTTTCCTGCTCCCATTGAACCATATAATAGAAAAATCCGGTCCTTTGGAAAACTATTTAAAAGTGTCTGAGCCGCTTGAGATAGATCTGCTGTCGTATTTACAATAATTTCCATGTTGCAAAATTACTATTTCGGTAAGTATGTCGCAAAGGGGATAATCATTTCTTCCAAAGAGATTCCACCATGTTGGAATGTTCCATTAAAGTAATTGACAAATTGATTGTAGTTGTTGGGGTAAACAAAATACGAATCTTCTTTGGCAAAGACGTATGTTGAACTAACATGAAGTTTAGGCAACTGTGCCTCGTGGGGATTTTTGATAGCAAAAACATCTTTGTCAATATAGTTCAGATTTTTCCCTTGCTTATATCTCAAATTTGTATTTGTATTTCGATCACCAACAATTTTACTTGGCTTTTTTACACGGATCGTGCCATGGTCGGTTGTAATAATCACACGAACTTTCTTTTGTGAGAGCCATTTTAAAGCCTCCAATAGAGGTGAGTGTTCAAACCATGACAAAGTGAGGGAGCGATAAGCCGCTTCATCGTTTGCTAATTCACGAATCATAGAGCTGTCTGTACGTGCGTGCGAAAGCATGTCAACAAAGTTATACACCAATACATTCAGTTGATTGTGCATCAAATTGCCGAGATTGTCTAATACGTCTTTTCCTTGTTCCAGGGTCAAAATTTTCGTGTAGGAATGTTTTATGGACTTGCGATAAAGTCGCTTGATCTGATCTTCCAAAAATTTATCCTCATATAAATTCTTGCCGCCTTCATCTTCATCGTTTTGCCATAATTTCGGGAAGCGTTTTTCCATTTCCAGTGGAGTTAATCCACTAAAGATGGCATTTCTAGCATATTGTGTTGCTGTTGGTAAAATACTGTAATAGTTTATCTCCTCCTCAAGTCTAAAATAGTCGGTGATTACCTCATTGATAATTTTCCATTGATCGAAACGCAAATTGTCTATTAAAAAGAAAAATGTCGGTATATCATCTTCTATGGTCGGAAATACCTTCTTCTTAAATAGCTGGTGTGATAGAATGGGCGCGTTTTCGGGGCGATTAATCCACTGGATATAGTTGTTTTCTATAAATTTGGAGAATTGCATGTTTGCTTCGGATTTTTGCATCGTCAGAATTTCATGCATATTGTTATCTTCAAGCTTTTCGAGGGACAATTCCCAGTAGACAAGTTTTTTGTAAACTTCTGACCATTGGTTGAAATCCAGATTGTCATTCAGGATCATCCCCAAATTGCGGAAGTCTTGTTGATAAGCCATGGATGTTTTCTCATTGACAAGACGTTTGTTTTCCGTTAATTTTTTTATTGTCATCAAGATCTGCTTGGGGTTGACCGGCTTGATAAGATAATCATCTATTTTGGAGCCGATGGCATCTTCCATGACATGTTCTTCTTCATTTTTTGTGACCAGAACAACGGGGACAGTAGGGTTGATCGATTTGAGTATGGCAAGTGTTTCGAGCCCGGTTAGCCCAGGCATATTTTCGTCTAAGAAAACGAGGTGGAAAAAACCATTTTTAAAGGCTTCAACGGCATCATTTCCATTGTTGACTGTGTCAACTTTGTAACCTTTGCTTTCTAAAAATAAAATGTGTGGTTTTAGAAAGTCAATTTCATCGTCAGCCCAAAGAATATGTGTTTTTTGCATCTTGTTATTATATGTCTATTAGTAGTAGAGGGGAGGATCGGATTTTCGATCTCATACTAACATAAGCAAATATCGTGCTTCAGATTTTATTTTTAACATTTCTTAACGATGAACTAACTATCTTTGTTTTAAGTTTATACTAGTGTTAACCAGGAGTTCATGATTAAAGGGCTCGGTTTCATATTTATAGTGTTGATGATCGTATTAATTTGTCTCCACATTGAACAAAAATAAAATTATTAATGATCCGGTATATGGATTTGTCGCTATTCCTACAGGATTGGTCTTTGACCTAGTGCAACATCCTTATTTCCAAAGGCTCCGCTATATTAAGCAGGTGAGCATGACACATCTCGTCTATCCCGGAGCTTTGCATACTCGTTTTCAGCACGCCATAGGAGCGATGCATTTGATGTCGATGGCATTGGAAACTTTGAGGAGTAAAGGTGTTATAATTTCAGGGGATGAAGAGGAGGCTGTTCTGTCGGCAATATTGCTGCATGATATAGGTCACGGCCCTTTTTCACATTCCTTGGAGCATAGTTTGATTGAAGGTGTTTCTCATGAGCTATTGTCTTCCCTTTTAATGGATCGAATCAACAATGATCTGGGTGGAAGACTAAGTCTTGCAATTACAATCTTTAATAATAAATACGAACGTAAATTTCTTCATCAATTGGTGTCGAGCCAATTGGATGTTGATCGAATGGACTACCTCAATAGAGATAGTTTTTTTACAGGCGTATCGGAAGGCGTCATCTCATTTGACCGGATTATAAAAATGCTCAATGTGGTGGAGGATGAAATAGTGGTGGAGTATAAAGCACTTTATTCTGTAGAGAAATTTCTGATTGCGCGGCGGTTGATGTATTGGCAAGTCTATTTACACAAGACCGTTATCGGTGCGGAACAGTTATTGATTAAAATTCTGCAGCGGGCAAAATATTTGACGGCTGCTGGCCATAAGCTCTTTTCTACTCCGGCGTTTCATTGGTTTTTAAGCCAGCAGGTCAACAAAACTAACTTTTTGGATGACCCGTTACATTTGGATTGGTTTACTCGTTTAGATGATACGGATATTATGTCTGCCATAAAAACATGGGAACGTCATGAGGATCCTATTTTAAGTACAATGTGCCAACGTGTTATGAAACGTAATCTATATCGATCTGTCATGAGTGATAAGCCATTCTTGCCAGAATATGTTGATTTAGTAAAGGCGAAAGTACAAGCTGAGATGGGGGTGGCTCAAGAGGATATCCATTATTATGTATTTATGCAAGAAATTCAAAACCGGGCCTATAATTCTTCCAGGGATCAAATTAAAATACTATTGAAATCGGGCGAGCTCGTCGATATAACGGAGGCTTCTGATCTAGGTAATTTGGAAGCACTGTCGAAAAATGTAGCTAAATACGCCTTATGTTATCCAAAAGAGGTGGGATATGTTGCAATTACTTCCATCAAGTAGTTATTTTTTAATAAAAAAACATAGATTTGTACCATGCAATTTACTGCTCAACAAATAGGGACATTATTAGAAGGACGGATTGAAGGAAATCCAGAAGTTACTGTAGGTAACCTTGCCAAAATTGAGGAAGGTAAAAAAGGCGATCTTTCTTTTTTGTCAAATCCAAAATATGAGCATTTTATTTATACTACTGATGCCTCGATTGTAATTGTTAATGAAGATTTACAATTGACGCAGGCAACTAAGCCAACATTGACGATCATAAGGGTTAAGAATGCATATGCTGCTTTCTCTACTATTTTGAATATGTATAATGAGTTTCGTCTTGACAAAAGCGGACGTGAGGAACCACATTTTATACATGCTGAAGCGGAGATCGGCCAAGGAGGTTATATTGGTGCATTCGTATATATTGGGCGTGGGGCTTCCATTGGAGATAACGTGAAAATCTACCCACAAGTCTATATTGGCGATAAAGTTACGATTGGCGATAATACAACACTCTACCCAGGCGTAAAGATTTATCATGATTGTAAGATTGGGAAAAATGTGGTAGTACATTCTGGTGTTGTGATTGGATCGGATGGATTTGGATTTGCTCCACAAGAAGACGGAACATATAAAAAAGTACCTCAGATTGGTTATGTGCAAGTGGAGGATAATGTCGAGATTGGCGCCAATACTGTAATCGATAGGGCAACAATGGGCGCTACAATAGTGCGCGATGGTGTTAAGTTGGATAATTTGATTCAAATTGCACATAATGTTGATATTGGAAAGAATACCGTAATCGCAGCGCAAACAGGTATTTCTGGTAGTTCAAAAATTGGAGAACATGTGGTTTTAGGAGGTCAGGTTGGTGTCGTTGGACATATTGTTGTTGCAAAGGGATCTCAAATCCAAGCCCAATCAGGAGTGAATAGATCGATTAAAGAAGAAGGTAAAAAGTGGGGCGGTACGCCAGTGATGCCTTACCAGCCGCAGTTGCGCTCCAATGTAATTTTTGCACGTCTTCCTGAGTTGGAAAAACGAATCCAAGAGTTAGAAAAGTTAGTAGAAAAAAAATTGAAATAATTATTTTTCATTGAAAATAAACTGTTCTTTAATTGTGATGAAATAATCATTCCTAGCAAGGCGATGGCGAACATCGATATAGCTTAAAGGATAAATGTTTTGTCAAAAGAAGTTTTGATTTAAAAATATGTTATTAGAAATGAATGTAAAACAGAGAACCATCAAAAACGAGGTTGAAATTTCGGGGGTAGGTCTTCATACAGGAAAAATTGTATCGATGACTATTAAACCCGCTCCGGAAAATCACTGGTTTAAGTTCAGACGTGTAGATTTAGAGGGGCAACCAGAAATTTTGGTTGATGCGGATAATGTTACGGATACCTCCAGGGGGACGACAATAACGCAGAATGGAGCAAGTGTGAGTACAATTGAACATTTGATGGCATCGTTAATTGGTTTACAAATTGATAATGTGCTGATTGATATTGATGGTCCTGAAATACCAATTCTAGACGGTAGTTCAGCTATTTTTGTGAAGTTGTTAGAGGAAGCGGGATTTGAGGAACAAGATGCTGATCGGGATTATTATGAGATTTCGAATAATATTCATTATGCAGAGCCAGATCGCAAAGTCGAAATACTGGGCATGCCAATGGATGGTTATCGTTTGACTTGTATGATCGATTTTAATTCGCCTGTGTTGGGAAGTCAACATGCAGCAATAACATCGATTGAGGATTTTAAATCTGAAATAGCCTCTTCGCGTACGTTTTGTTTTTTACACGAATTGGAAATGTTGGTTGATCATGGCCTTATTAAAGGTGGTGATTTAAGTAATGCAATCGTTATTGTGGACAAGGAGACTTCTCCTGAGGAATTGCAAAAATTAGCGCATCTTTTTCATAAAGAAACCGTTGCAGTTGCTAAGGAAGGAATATTAAACAATAATCAATTGCGTTACCAAAATGAACCTGCTCGACATAAATTGTTGGACATGGTTGGAGATTTAGCGCTAGTCGGAAGACCTTTGAAAGGGCATATTATGGCTGCAAGGCCAGGCCATGCAGCGAATGTGGCTTTTGCAAAAAAGATAAAGGAGCAGATCAAGAAAGATAAAACACGTAAAAAAATTAAAGTTTACGATCCCAATATGCCGGCATTATACGATACGGTTGAAATCATGAAGATTTTACCTCATCGTCAACCCATGCTTATGGTCGATAAAATTCTTGAGTTGACAGAAACACATGTTGTGGGTTTGAAGAATGTTACCATGAACGAAGATTTATTTATGGGACATTTTCCTGGTGCACCATTATTCCCTGGTGTTTTGCAAGTAGAGGCTATGGCACAAACAGGGGGAATTTTAGTACTGAAGACGGTTCCTGATCCAGAGAATTGGTTGACCTTATTCCTTAAAATTGAAAATGCACGTTTTAAAGCGCAGGTAACTCCAGGGGATTCTGTTATTTTTAGATGTGACTTGATGGAGCCGATCCGAAGAGGTATCGCAAAAATGAAAGGTGTGGCTATGGTAGGAGAGAAAATCGTGTGTGAAGCGGAGCTTATGGCACAGATCGTAAGAGTAAATAACAACTAAAGTAGTATAGATGATACAGCCATTAGCTTATATTCATCCGGAGGCAAAAATTGCTAAAAATGTGGTCATCGAGCCATTTGTAACCATTTATAAAGATGTCGTCATTGGTGAAGGCACTTGGATAGGATCAAATGTGACGATCATGGATGGAGCTCGAATTGGAAAAAACTGTAAAATATATCCCGGTGCAGTAATCTCTGGGGAACCTCAAGATTTAAAATTTGATGGTGAGATTACCACAGCTGAAATTGGAGACAATACAACCATTCGTGAGTGTGTAACAATCAATAGAGGAACCAAGGATAGGTATAAAACGGTCATTGGAAAAAACTGTTTGATCCAAGCTTATAGTCATGTTGCACATGATTGTGAAGTAGGTGATAATTGTGTTTTTTCGAACAACAGTACACTTGCTGGACATATTACAGTAGGTGATTATGTTGTACTTGCTGGAATGGTTGCTGTTCACCAATTTGTCAAAATTGGTTCGCATGCATTTGTTACCGGTGGTTCATTGGTGCGTAAGGATATTCCTCCTTTTGTTAAGGCCGCACGTGAACCGATTTCTTATGCTGGTATTAATTCTGTTGGATTGAGAAGAAGAGGATTTTCGGAAGAGCAAATTGCCGAGATTCAGAATCTTTATCGAATTCTTTTTGTCCAAAACAGAAACCTGGCTAAAGCAATAGAAATTATAGAAGCTGAATATCAGGCAACGGAAATCCGTGATGAAATTTTGGATTTTATTCGGAACTCCGGCCGGGGTATCATGAAAGGATTCAATAATAGAGCGATGTAGTCGCGTTGTCGATTCTAGTGAATTTGAAAATTACATTAAAAGATATTGGTAGGAGGTATAACAATGAATGGATTTTTAGGCATATAAACTATACCTTCGAGTCCGGCAAGAGTTATGCCATCCTTGGCCATAATGGTTCTGGGAAGTCCACTTTCCTAAAAGTGCTTTCAAGTAGTTTGACACCCTCATCGGGTGAATTGATCTACACGGATGGAGACCAAGTCCTAGGTGTGGAAACTATATATCAGCAGCTGTCTCTCGCAGCTCCTTATGTTGAACTGATCGAGGAGTTTACCTTAAACGAGCTGATTGATTTTCATTTTAAATTTAAAAATTATCTTCCTTCTTTTGATAAAGAAACTGTTGTAAACGTATTGGGATTGGAACATGCGCTTGACAGAGAGATCCGGTTTTTTTCATCAGGCATGCGTCAACGTGTAAAGCTAGCGCTAGCTTGTTGTTCTGCATCTGCCTTGGTTTTGTTGGATGAGCCTACAAGTAATTTGGATAGTGCGGGTGAACAATGGTATCTTCGTTTAATTGAGCGCACAAAAGTGGAATCTAGATTGTTTATCGTCTGTTCCAACCAAAAAAAAGAGTATGAATTCTGCGATGAAAGTATTTCTATCGTCGATTTCAAGTCTTAGGGGATCAACAATTGTTTCTGCCCTATTAAAAATAGGAGAAAAGTTTTTTGTCCTGTATCAAAAATGATTATTTCCCATAAACCATCAAGATTGCATAACCATTAACAGCTACGAAAGTGAACTGAAGGTTCTCTCCGGCCAATAAAAACAAACACTTTCAGAAAAAAAAGTAGCGAATGAAATTTTAATAACACAATTAGTTTTTGTACTTTTGACGACTCAATAATGAGATAACCGTTTAAAGTTCAATTCAAAGAATGGCTAAGGCATCAGAGGTAAAATCAGGAAATATCTTAAGATTTAATGGAGAATTAGTATCCGTAGAAGAATATATACACCGTACACCAGGCAATTTACGTGCGTTTTATCAAGCGAGAATGCGTAATGTTAAAACTGGTAAGTTAGTTGAATACCGTTTTAGAGTTGACGAATCTGTAGAAATTGCACGTGTAGAAACTAGCGATTATCAGTATTTGTATGAGGATGGAGATTTCTTCGTGGTAATGGATAACAATACATACGAGCAATTCAATATTCCTAAATTTTTGTTCGGTGATTCAGCTCGTTTCTTGAAAGAGGGAATGACTGTAATTATTGCTTTTGAAAGTGATGAGCCTATCATGGCAGAAGCTCCAAAAAGTGTTGAGTTAGAAATTACATATACTGAACCGGCTGTAAAAGGAGATACTTCTACAAATGCGTTGAAAAAAGCAACTGTAGAGACTGGTGTTGAAATTATGGTACCGTTGTTCATTAATCAAGGTGAGAAAGTAAGAGTCGATACGCAAACAGGTAATTATATCGAGCGCGTAAAATAATAGAAAGATTTTAGGTTTAGGTTGATTATTCGGTCTTGTTAGCGCTCGCTACAAGGCCGTTTTTTTTATGACTAGACTGCGTTTAACACCTGGTTTTTCTATTCTGAACGAGAATTTCTATTTGCTTTTGAAGCTTAAATAAAAATTGAATTGGAAGGAATGCTATTTTTGATTGATCTTGGCATAAGTGATGGAATTTAATGGGGATTTTGGTAAGAAAGGGAAATAAATTTTAGGAATAACTATTCTACAAATGAAATCGAAACAAGAATTACGACTTGAATATAAAACTAAGCGATGTCAATTGTCTTTAGAGAGAGAAACTGCGCTCAATGAACGATTACTTTCGCAATTTACAAAGCTTGATCTCTCAAGGGTCGAATTTTTGCATATTTTCCTTCCCATAGGGAAATACCACGAACCCAATACATATTTAATAATAAATTATATTCAAGAGTTTTTTCCGCAGATAAAGATCGTTGTTTCGCGATCTAATTTTGATGATTACTCGATGCAACATTTCATATTGGATGAACATACACGATTTGAGACGAACAACTGGGGTATTCCAGAGCCAACCTCTGGCATTAAGGTAGCTTCATCGCTTATTGATATGATTATAGTGCCGTTGTTAATTTTTGATCTTTTCGGCTATAGAGTAGGTTATGGAAAAGGGTTTTACGACCGTTTTTTCTCGTCTTGTAAAGTTGGTGTACAGCGTGTCGGACTATCTTTTTTTAATCCAATTGATGTTATTGCAGATAAAAATGAATATGATGTCCAATTAACGAAAGCTATTACACCAGATCATATTTATCATTTTTTTGATGACAAGTAATACTATTGGTCAGAAGAAGAATCGCACCGCTTTTTGTGAATAGTCACAAGGCTTTTTAAAAAGCGGCTTCTTTGTTTAATTAGCGAACAATAGTAGCGTATTATTTAATGTACTATTCTTATTTTTAATAAAAGAATGTAAGGTCTAATTACGATCTAAATCTTAACTGTGTTTGTAGTTGGTTGATTTTGTCTCATGATGATTTAATTAAAATTATTTTTTATTTTTATTGCGAAATTCAATGCCTGTGCCGATATGTTTCGATGTCTTCTATTTTTTCTTTTCCTAACAATCATACCTTGTCATGTTGTCTACGGGATGGATTTAATGGATTCCAATTCCTCGATTGAGGAGAAGAACTTTTACGAAACAATTATAAAAGAATCAGCGCAGTATCAATCCTCTAGTCTGTCGTTAAGCAAATATCTTGCACCATATTTTAGCCAAGCGGTACGAAAAAATGATAAGGCACTTTTGGCAATCTATTATTGTTTACTGGCGGATCAGTCGTTTAATGCCGAAGGCGCAAGAAATAACTTTAGTGATAAATACTATTTAAAAGCGCTGGACCTTGAAGAAGGCTATAGCTATCAAAATGTACGCATTTGGGTAAAGGTAATGTATGGCTTTTACCTATATCGATGCCTGAAAGCCTCTGAGGCATTACCTTTTATCTTGGAAGGAGAGAAAGGGCTTGAAGATATACCGAAAGAGCTTGTTTTAGACCTAACGCAAACTTACAAGAAGCTTGGCTATTTTTTTGGAACTTTAGGTGATTATACTTCTGGAATTAAATATCTGGATTTAGGGCAACGACAAGAACAAATTTCACCGAAATTGAAAGCTGAAATCTTGGACAATTTAGGTTTACTGACATTGAAAAGTGGTGGTGATACCTTGCAGGCAATGAAAATTTTTGAATTGGCTCAAACTTTAGCACTTTCAGAAAATGACTCATTACGCTACGCGAAGATCTTAGGTAATCAGGCGGCTGTGTTTGAAGGTATGAAGGATTACCATAAGGCTTTATCGCTCCTAGATAAAGATCTTGAGATTTCCAGATCTCTTGGGAATGACCGAAATACAATTTTCGCCTTAGTGATGCGTATTCGATTAAATATAGCGAATAAGGAAACGAAGGATGTTCGTCATATGATTGCGGAAGCTGAATCTCTTTTATTGGGCTCGGATGATAAGAAGACAATACTTGAACTTGAGATTCACAAGTTGAATTTGGCGATGCAAAGTAACGATATAGGTCGTGAGCTGAATGCACGAAGAAGAATAGAACGTCTCCAAGACTCATTACGTTTTTTAGATGGTGATCCAGTATTGTCCCAATTGAAGTTTATGGCCGACAAGCAAAAGTACGCCGATAAATTATCGCTGGCACAAGCTGTTATTAAGAAAAAGCAAGCTGAGAGGCGATTATGGCTAATATTAAGTTTATTGGTATTGGTATTATTCTTTTTTATTTATAATGCTATTCGATCCCGTGCTAGAAAACGGATACGTGACTATGAATATCAGCTTCTTAATTTAAAGTATACAAAAGCAGAATTAGACAGGGAACTGGTGAGTTCTAAAAGCCAAGTTGAAGAATACGTCGCTTATCTTAAGCGGAATAATGAACAGATAAATGTACTTTCTGCGATGCTTGAAGAAAAAGGGAATGTTGTTGAAAAAGATCGCGAGGAGCTAAAAATATTGTTGCAGTCACATCTCATCACTGAAGAGAAATGGCAGGAATTTAAATTATTGATTGTAAAAGAATTTCCCAATTTACTCCAGGATATACAATCTAGATTTCCCGATATAACGGAATCTAATCTGAGGGTAATTGTGCTTATGAAACTGGGGCTAAATAATAAGGAAGTAGCCAACGTATTGGGGGTTACTCCAGACGCGATAAAAAAATCTATGCAGCGCTTGAAAAAGAAGCTCGGAGATCAGGCCGGGATGCTCATGGAATATATTTCCGACAAGGAGTTTGTTTAATGTCGACCTTCAGTTGGCAGAAGGACCCTTTGGGAGCCAAGTTATGACCGTCTACGTTTTTAAGACGGTCATATAAAGTTAAGCTGGGTATAATGCTTTGCTGTAGCAGCAGAGGCTACTGTTTAATCCAATGGATTTTCCTTCAGATTTTTTTCCCATGCCCAGGCAGAAGCCATCATTTCATCAATACCAAGTGCTGCTTTCCAATGC
Organism: Sphingobacterium sp. UBA7253; assembly: GCF_002472745.1. Taxonomy (NCBI): domain Bacteria; kingdom Pseudomonadati; phylum Bacteroidota; class Sphingobacteriia; order Sphingobacteriales; family Sphingobacteriaceae; genus Sphingobacterium; species Sphingobacterium sp. UBA7253. Next base: position 68,228 of record NZ_DKSP01000108.1, read on the forward strand.
AACTGATTGGCCGATTTAGTGACGTCCCCGTAAACTTTGATGATATCTCCGTCACGACGTGGACCAAATTCGTAATTTAATTTTTGTCCTGAAGCTTTCTCAAAAGCCTTGATCGCTTCAAGGACAGAATATCCATTTCCTGTTCCCACATTAAAGACATCGTATTTTCCGTTCGGGTTGCCTTTTTCCAATAATCTGATTGCTGCAACGTGAGCTTTTGCTAAATCAACAACGTGGATATAGTCGCGGATACAAGATCCGTCCGGTGTGTCGTAATCAGAGCCAAATACCGTCAATTTTTCTCTTTTTCCAATGGCTGTTTGTGTGATAAAAGGAAGCAGGTTCTGAGGAACACCGTTTGGTAATTCACCGATCAGTGCCGACTCATGTGCACCTACAGGGTTGAAATAACGGAGCGCAATAATATTGTAGTTGTCATATGCAGCAGCAGTTTCCTGTAGAATTTCTTCAGCAATTTGTTTTGTATTTCCATAAGGAGAGGTTGCCTTTTTCACGGGAGCACTCTCGTCTACAGGTAAGTAGTCTGGCTCACCATATACGGTACAGCTTGAAGAAAAGACAAAATTAATAGGCTTATTTTGATATGCCTCTAATAAGTTAATTAACGAGAAGAAATTGTTGTGGTAATATTTCAAAGGCTTCTGTACAGATTCACCTACAGCTTTAGAGGCCGCAAAATGGATAATTCCTGAGATATCGGTATTGTTTTTTACAAATTCATTCACGCGTTCTGTGTCACAAAGGTCAAATTGGTGAAATTCAGGTCTAACGCCGATGATCTTTTCAACCTGATCCAAAATTTTGATGTTTGAATTGGACAGATCATCCACGATGACAGGTACATATCCTGCTTGATGTAGTTCGACTACTGTGTGCGAACCGATATAACCTGTTCCTCCTGTGACTAGTATTTTTTTGTTCATTATTGTTGATTATAGTAAGTAAAGTCTTTATGTGATAAGTTATCCAAAGGGATCTTTTTGTAAAATGCTATGGTTTTTTTCAATCCTGTTTTTCGGTCTATTTGAGGTTCCCAGGCTAATTTTGATTTGGCCAAGCCAATATCGGGTTTCCGTTGTTTGGGATCATCAACCGGTAATGGTTCGTAGACGATTTTACTCGAGCTGTCTGTCAATTCGACAATTTCATGGGCCAATTGTAGCAAGCTGATTTCGTCTGGATTACCAATATTTATAGGTGTAGCACATGCCGAATGCAACAAGCGAAAGATGCCTTCGACCTGGTCGTCAATATAACAGAATGATCGTGTTTGTGAACCATCGCCAAAAATCGTGATGTCTTCGCCACGTATCGCTTGTGCGATAAAGGTGGGAATAGCTCTGCCGTCATTGAGACGCATTCTGGAACCAAAGGTGTTAAATATCCTGACAATACGGGTATCCAGACCATGTGCATTGTGATAGGCCATCGTTATTGCCTCTTGGAAGCGCTTCGCTTCATCGTATACACCACGAGGTCCCACGGGATTTACATTGCCCCAGTAGTCCTCGGATTGTGGTGAAACCAGTGGATCGCCATATACCTCAGAGGTGGAGGCTACCAAAATGCGTGCTTGTTTAGCACGCGCTAGGCCCAAGAGATTATGTGTGCCCAAAGATCCTACCTTCAATGTTTGTATGGGAATTTTAAGGTAATCAACGGGACTGGCTGGCGAAGCGAAATGCAGGATATAATCCAAGTGCCCGGGAACGTGCACAAATTTTGAGACATCGTGATGATAGAAGTCAAAATTTTCCAACTTAAATAGATGTGCTATATTCTGTAGATCTCCGGTAATCAGGTTGTCCATTCCAATTACATCGTAATCTTCCGCAATAAAGCGATCGCAAAGGTGAGAACCGAGGAAGCCAGCTGCTCCTGTTATCAAAATCCGTTTGCGATGTTTATTTTCCACTCAATGGTTCCGTTTAATGAAATGGGTTTAATATCTTTGACTAAGATAAACATTATTTTAAAAACATGCGTTTGCTTTATTCAATTGGAATCTTTCTTTATGGACTCTTACTGCGTATTTTGGCTCCTTTTCATGCCAAAGCCAAGCTCATGGTAGAGGGACGAAAAGACTGGTATTCGAGGATGAAACAAACGGTTGATTCTTCCCAAAAACATATTTGGTTTCACTTTGCTTCATTGGGGGAATTTGAGCAAGGAAGACCTGTCCTGGAAGCAGTGAAAAATAATTATTTGGATCATAAAATAATTGTAACATTTTATTCTCCCTCTGGCTATGAAATCAGAAAAAACACTGCTTTGGCCGATTATGTTTTTTATCTCCCCTACGATACTGCTCAGCACGCAC
>NZ_DKSP01000057.1:0-694 GCF_002472745.1 Sphingobacterium sp. UBA7253
AACCACATCACGGAAATCCATGTGTTCTTTCATACTGCCTTTAAATGTAACTTTTACCGATTCTGGGATTGGCATAGAAGCTTCACCTGTCGCTAAAGCTAGCGCCACCGTACCAGAGTCAGCACCAAAAGCAACACCTTTAGACATACGGGTATGTGAATCACCTCCGATAATGATCGCCCATTCATCAATTGTAATATCATTTAATACCTTATGAATAACGTCTGTCATCGAATGATATACACCTTGAGGGTCACGTGCTGTGATCAATCCAAAGTCATTCATAAATTTCATCAGTTTTGGAATATTCGCTTGTGCTTTTTTATCCCAAACCGATGCCGTATGACAACCCGATTGATAAGCGCCGTCTACAGTAGGTGCAATTACAGTCGCAGCCATTGCTTCAAGCTCCTGCGCTGTCATCAAACCTGTTGTATCCTGAGAACCAACAATATTTACTTTAACGCGAACGTCAGAACCGGCATGTAACACTTTACCTGGAGTTACACCAACCGCATTTTTATTAAAAATTTTCTCTACAGCAGTCAACCCTTGTCCTTCAATCGTGATTTCTTTTGATGGAGCAAACACTGTAGGTGCCTGAATGCCCAGCGTAGCAGCGGCAAAAGTCTGTATCTTTTTACCGAAAACGATCGCATAAGAACCACCCGCTTTGATAAATTCCATTTTTTGT
>NZ_DKSP01000057.1:846-1486 GCF_002472745.1 Sphingobacterium sp. UBA7253
AAATTCCATTTTTTGTGGAGTCAAAGCTTTGGAAATATCGATCAGCTCCTGCTCGCCATTATATAATTTTTTAGTCTTGGTATTGATTGTTAAGACAGTACCTGTAGCGACAGAATAAGCTTCTTCAAGGATTGGCTCATTTTTCTCGTTACGGATTACGTTACCATTTTCATCCACTTTCTTCACCCAGTTTTTAAGGTCTATACCGATACCTCCGGTCACATCCACTGTGGTCAAGAAAATAGGTGAGATACCATTTGTACCGCCTACAATTGGTGCGATGTTCACAAAAGGAACATAAGGACTCGCTTGTTTACCCGTCCATAATGCAACGTTGTTGACACCCGACATACGAGATGACCCCACACCCATTGTTCCTTTCTCAGCAATTAACATGACACTTTTACCAGGGTGTTGCGCCTGTAACTCAACGATCTGTTGCTGTGCTTCAGGTGTGATCATACATTTTCCATGTAATTCACGATCTGAACGCGAGTGCGCCTGGTTACCTGGCGACAATAAATCTGTCGAGATATCACCTTCACCAGCGATAAAAGTAATCACCTGAATTTCCTCAGCAACCTCAGGCAGTTTTGTGAAAAACTCTGCTTTTGCGTAGCTTTCTAAAATATCTTTTGCA
>NZ_DKSP01000057.1:1596-3147 GCF_002472745.1 Sphingobacterium sp. UBA7253
TTTCTAAAATATCTTTTGCAACCTCATTGCCTTGTTCAAAAGCTTCTTTCAAACGAGCGGTATCCGCGTCATATAAGAAAACTTGTGTTTTAAGAACCTCAGCCGCCTGTTTTGCAATAGCTAGGTCTGTACCCAAAGCCAGGTCCAATAAAACCTTGATTGAAGGACCACCCTTCATATGTGACAACAATTCAAAAGCGAAATCAGGTGTAATTTCAGCAACAACTGATTCACCCAAAACAATTTCCTTTAGGAATTGTGCTTTAACACCCGCTGCAGGCGTAGTACCCGGCAACGTATTGTAAATAAACAATCTTAAAGATTCAGCTCTATTTTCATTGTTTAAATCTTTAATCTGGGCAATTACCTCACTTAGTAATTCTGCTCCGTCAATAGGCTTAGGATGTAATCCTTGGCCTTCTCGTTCTACAACCTCTTGTACGTAATCGTTGTAAATACTCATAGATATCTATCTTTCTATTTTATGGGCAGCATAAAAACACCTATGTCTTTCTACACTACCATGTCTGTAATATAATTAAGCTAATACGCCATCTATCAGGTCCTCCCTGACAAATCACAAATTAGCCCTTCCACTTCATGTTTTGAAGCTGATCTATTTGTCGTAAATCAACTTGTATGACTAATTACAAAAATAGTGAAAATCCAACTTTAAACGCATGCATTCCATTTATTTAAATCAATTTGGAATTGTTCTAAACAGCATTTATGCAATCCTGCCATCTTTTTTTGAAATCCGCTATATTGTATTTATTTCTTTCAAAAAAAAGGTGATTTAAATTATTAAATCACCTTTTCGTTTTATATACTTTCTACAGTTATATCAATGTCTTTTAATGCTTTCACGGTTTCTAGAGGATCAGTCGCGTTGAATACAAATGAACCTGCCACCAGCACATCTGCTCCGGCTTTCAATAACTGTGCTGCATTCGCAGTCGTTACTCCCCCATCGATTTCAATCAGCAGACCATCATTCACTCCCTGTGCCATGGTCCTTAGTTCCTGTACCTTGGCATAGGTATTTGGAATAAATTTCTGACCGCCGAACCCTGGATTGACCGACATAATACAAACCAAGTCGAGATCCGCAAGAACATCTTTTAAAAGTGCTACTGGCGTATGAGGATTCAATGCAACGCCTGCCTTACAGCCCAATTCTTTAATAGCAGCCAGTGTACGATGCAAATGTGTACAGGCCTCGTAGTGCACGGTAATGATTGCTGCACCTGAGTCTTTACATACCTGCAGATAACGGTCTGGATCAACAATCATCAAATGTACATCCAAAGGTTTAGCAGCATGTTTTGCAATAGCCTGCATAACTGGAAATCCAAAAGAGATATTTGGAACGAAAACACCGTCCATAATATCAATATGAAACCAATCTGCCTCACTGTTGTTTACCATGATGATATCATCGTATAATTTTGCAAAGTCTGCAGCAAGAACGGATGGTGCAATTAGATGTGATTTTGTTGACATGTTGTATTTTTTTTGCAAAGATAACAAGTATTTTTTGTTCATCACAGC
>NZ_DKSP01000057.1:3210-5121 GCF_002472745.1 Sphingobacterium sp. UBA7253
CACAGCGTTTACCCGATTTAATACCTATAAACGACAATTGGCTGAAGCTGCAGAAAATAATTATAATTACATTTGTATATTAACATGATAATAAAATACAGCTCACCGTGGGAAGACTAAAAATAAAATACAGAAGAGAATTAAATACAACGGAGAACCTCGTCCGAAAAATTGGATTAATACTTATCACCATTATTCTGATCTGTATATTCCTTCCCAAACAACCTCGTTTTCGCTATGAATTCCAAAAGGGAAAAGTATGGAATCATGAGAATCTGATATCACCCTATAATTTTGCCATATTAAAAACGCAGGAGGAATTGAATGCGGACAAGAAAAGTATCTTAAACACGATTCAACCGATTTATAATGCCAATACGACAACAAGTAAAGAGCAAATTGATCAGTTCAACACGGATCTGGCCGAAAAGTGGCAAAGCAGCAAATTAGATACAACGCATGAAAATATAGTAGATTATAGAAATGCCGGTAATGCCATCTTAAGCCATCTCTATGGCAAAGGCATTCTGTCATTGAACAATCGGTTTCAGAACCGCAGCAACGACAAATCTCCAGCTTCCAAGCATTACAACTTTACACTGATCCAGGACAAAGTTGCCAGCCAAAAAAACACAGCCGACTGTTACACCATCGAAAGCTCTTATGGTTATATGGATGAGATTATGCCCAAATTGACCAAGATAAAGCAAAAGAGCTGGCTGGAGGAAACTTTAAAAAATTACATTACCATTAACTACATCTACAACGATCAACAAACAGAAGCTTTAGAACAAAATGCCATTGCAAACATATCTGCTACGCGCGGTGTGGTCCAAAAAGGAGAACTGATCGCTGAAAAAGAGAAAATAATTTCCAATGAAACCTACCAAAAACTTGAGTCATTACGCAAGGTATATGAAGATGAAGGCAAGATCAGTGGAAATCAAAACTATGTGACCTTAGGGCAATTTCTGATTATCTCGCTCGCCTTGTCTATCTTGATGGTATTCCTTTTTCTTTTCCGTAAGGACATCTATTTTAACAATAGGTTGCTGGTCATTATCATGATTGTGATCATTGGTATGCTCGCTGTCCTATCTTGGGCGATCAAAATCAAGATTCCTAATCTCTACTATATCCCATTTTGCGCCGTCCCCATTATTATTCGTATTCTATTTGATACACGTGTAGCACTCAATATCCATCTGCTGATGGTTCTGCTAGCAGGTCTTTTTGTACCGAATAGTTTTGAGTTTGTCTTTTTACAATTTATGGCGGGGATAGTTGCGATCTATAGTATTAAAACATTGGTCAAACGAGAGCAGCTGTTCATTTCCTCGGCTATTATCCTCGGTACCTATTGGATTGCTTACATTGGCTTGGTCGTTACGAGAAATGGATCTATAGACACCATTTACTGGTCCGACCTCCTTCCCTTTTTCGTAAGTGTCATGATTACCTTGTTGGCTTATCCAATGATCTATGCATTCGAAAAGTTATTTGGTATTGTATCTGATCTAACACTCATGGAGCTTACCAATAGTAACTCCAAGTTATTGCGGGAGCTCTCTTTTAAAGCTCCGGGAACATTTCAACACTCCTTACAGGTGGCTAATCTAGCGGAAGCCGCTATCTACAAAATTGGCGGGAATCCGCTGTTGGTCCGCGCCGGAGCCCTGTACCACGATATCGGGAAATTGACAAATCCCCAGTTTTTCATCGAGAATCAGAAGACAGAAAAAAATCCGCATGATGAGCTTTCACCGGAACAAAGTGCACAGATTATTATATCACATGTCATCAAAGGCGTCGATATCGCCAAAAAACATCAATTGCCTGACGTGATCCTTGATTTTATCCGCACACACCACGGAACAACGCGTGTTGACTATTTTTATAACGTTTTTGTCA
>NZ_DKSP01000057.1:5240-5591 GCF_002472745.1 Sphingobacterium sp. UBA7253
TTTTTATAACGTTTTTGTCAAGAACAACCCCGATAAACTGGTTGACGAGTCTTTATTTACCTACCCCGGACCTATTCCTTTTTCCAAGGAAACAGCTGTACTTATGATGGCGGATTCGGTCGAAGCCGCATCCCGTGCATTAAAAGAACCATCTGAAGAGTCTATCAATAACCTTGTCGATAAAATTATCGAACATAAATTGATGCGGGGGCAGTTCAATAACAGTAACATTACGCTAAAAGATATCACCGAATCTGCAGTTATTTTTAAAGCAATGCTCAAAAGTATCTACCATGTTCGGGTAGATTATGATTTAAGCAAAAAAACAATGTAATTTTAATTGTCAAACAA
>NZ_DKSP01000228.1:0-11907 GCF_002472745.1 Sphingobacterium sp. UBA7253
TAGCTCCACATAAGGGAGCACCACACTGCTGCAGACCCAGACCAGGGCAATGTGAAAAATCTTGGCCCCGGGTATTTGTCGAAGCCCCACTTTGCGATCACGGAAGGTAAATAGAGGCATTCCGTATAGTAGACTCAGGATTCCAATAAATCCCAAAAACAAAAAGGAATACACATGAATAAACCACAAGCAATAACCAAGCACAAGCAAAGCGATACCATTGTTTAACCACATGACCCATTCATGATTAAAGATCCAGCGTGTCCGGGGGAATTTTGATTCTTTTGGGTGCTTCGGTTTGGACCACCACAGGCTAAAATTATAGAGTAGCAAGGTCGCCGTTCCTTCTACTAAAACGATATACCAATTGATAGACCGTTCAAATATGATATAAGTCAATGCGCATTGTGCCATGGCCGCCATGGCGATCAGAAGATTTGTATAGATTGTGATATAGAATAGCTTTCTTAGAAAAGACATCTTGAAAAATCTTGATGCAAGATAACAATCTTATAGATAAAAGTAGTTTAACATTATATTAAACATCAATTTTTTGATAAAATGGGCAAAAACCGCTAAATTGTACACCGAAATCGAAATATCAAAAACAATTTCGCAACGATAACAATATAAATTAAAATAATTCATAATAATCCTAATAACGATGAGCCTACAAATAAAATCATTTGAAGAATATCAAAGTGAATATAAGCGAAGTGTAGAACAACCTGAGGAGTTTTGGGCGAGCATTGCAGATGATTTTTTCTGGAAGAGAAAGTGGAATAAAGTGCTGAACTGGAACTTTGAGGAACCCAATGTCAAATGGTTTGAGGGTGCTAAATTAAATATTACAGAAAACTGTCTAGATCGCCATATTTATGCTAATGGTGATAAACCAGCCATCATCTGGGAACCTAATGATCCCAATGAAGCGCACCGCATTCTTTCCTATAAGCAATTACTACAAAAGGTAGAGCAATTTGCCAACGTACTTAAAAATAATAACATCAAAAAAGGAGACCGGGTATGTATTTACTTGCCAATGGTTCCTGAATTGGTTATTGCTGTATTAGCCTGTGCTCGTATCGGCGCTATCCACTCGGTGGTGTTTGGAGGTTTTTCAGCACGATCTATCGCGGATCGTATCGTCGATGCGGAATGCAAACTGATCGTCACTTCAGATGGTAGTTACCGCGGCAATAAAACCATTGGTTTAAAAAACATTGTGGATGATGCTTTAATGCAATGTGACACTGTTGAAAAAGTAATTGTTTTAACACGTACGCGTACACCGGTATCGATGATCAAAGGACGTGACGTGTGGTGGGAAGATGAGATCAAAAAAGTAGAAACACAAGGAAATCCAGCATGTCCAGCAGAAGAGATGGATGCTGAGGACAATTTATTCATCCTTTATACATCGGGATCCACAGGTAAACCTAAGGGTGTAGTACACACTTGTGGTGGTTATATGGTGTATACAGGCTATACTTTTATGAATACCTTCCAATATAAGCCAAACGATGTATTTTTCTGTACAGCGGATATCGGCTGGATTACAGGACACAGTTACATCGTTTACGGACCGTTATCACAAGGAGCTACTTCTTTAATGTTTGAGGGTATTCCAACATTCCCGGATGCGAGCCGTTATTGGGACATTGTTGATAAGTTCAAAGTCAATATTATCTATACATCCCCTACTGCTTTGCGTTCATTGATGGCTTTTGGCGACGAATTTGTCGACAAAAACGATCTTTCCTCTTTGCGTGTTTTGGGGTCCGTAGGAGAACCAATCAACGAAGAAGCCTGGAACTGGTTTAACGAAAAAGTTGGTAAAAAGAATTGTCCTGTTGTTGATACCTATTGGCAGACAGAGAATGGAGGCCACTTGATCACTTCTTTGGCGGGAGTAACACCGGAAAAAGCAAGTTATGCGATGTTCCCGATGCCGGGCATTCAACCCGCTTTGATGGATGAGAATGGGAAAGAAATCGAAGGCAATGACGTCACCGGAAACCTATGTATCAAGTTCCCTTGGCCAGGTATGCTACGCACGACATGGGGGGATCATGACAGATGTCGTCAAACCTATTTTTCGACGTATAAGGATATGTATTTTACAGGCGACGGGTGTTTCCGTAGTCCGGAGGGTTATTATAAAATCACAGGCCGTGTAGATGATGTATTGAACGTTTCGGGTCACCGTATTGGTACAGCAGAAGTGGAAAATGCCATCAATATGCACGCTGACGTTGTTGAATCGGCCATTGTCGGATATCCGCACCCAGTAAAAGGCCAGGGTATCTATGCTTATGTCATTGCGAATCACCATACCGATGCAGAAGCCACCAGAAAGGATATCATGGAAACTGTTTCACGTATTATCGGTCCAATTGCTAAACCAGACATTATCCAATTTGTTGATGATTTACCAAAAACACGTTCAGGAAAGATCATGCGTCGTATCTTACGTAAGATTGCCGAAGACGATATCGCCAATGTAGGAGATACTTCGACACTTCAAGATCCTGCCGTTGTAGAAGGAATCATCAAAGGCGCTGCGGCCTTGAGAAAATAACGTATAAAGTATCGTAAAAAAATAACAGCCTTCCAATAGGAAGGCTGTTATTATATTCCCCTCAAGTTTAACCTTATCGGCAATGTATAGCCAACCCGCACAGGCTCACCACGTAGCATACCAGGTTTCCATTTTCTAAGTTTTTTGACGACTTGTATACCAGCAGCCCCTGTACCGAAACCCAAATCGTTCTTTATTTTCAAATCTTCTAATCGCCCTTGTTGATTTATAATGAACGCTATTTCTACAGTACCGCTTATACCATTCATCATGGCTTGTTTTGGATATTCGTAATTTCTTGCCACAAAATACATCATTTCTTTGACACCTCCAGGGTATTCTGGCTGTGTTCTATAGGTAGTAGAATCATATGAAATGACAGTGCCGTTTTCTTTTGTTTTAGTGCCTGAGCGTAATTTGTCCTCCTTATAATGCTCGACAAAAGAATCAGGTCCCCTCTTTCCTCGCCACTCCCCCTCGCGCAAATTATTGACCAGCTGACCTTCTTCAGTTTCGTCCTGTTCATCTATACTAAAACGAATAAAACCGCTCCCATTTTCTAACTTTTTATTGTTCAAAGAGTCATAATACACCACATAGATTGGCTTCTTTATCAGTAGTTTCTTTTTCTTCACTTCACTCGGATAGAATACAATCATCTTCAACTTACTATTCGGATAGAGATAAAAAGCAGAATCTATCAATTTACTCTCATCACTGAACTTCTCAAGACTCTTCAATGTACCATTTTCATAGAATTCATATTTTTTATCTAGAAAATTGAAAGGTGGGTGTCCACTCTTACTTATCGCATTTAGCTTTAGTGAGTCATTACGTAGGTAGTACTCCGCTATTCGATAAACTTTATCCTTTCCCAACGCATCAATATGAATTTCTCTTAAAAAATAAGCCGAGTCTTGCTTCTTAGTCTCCTCCCCATCTTTCCTATGGTAAGTGGTAAAAGTAACTTGTGCCGAAAGGCTCAATCCGCACAGGTTCAATAGAAAAAAACAAATAAGTTTCGTCGAAAAGCCTAAATAATACTTCATAATAATTGTTAATACAGGGGTAATAATAACAAATATCTAGGATAGTTAAAAAATTAATCGGTTAAATAATGTTTATTTCTGTTATGGCCGGCACGGCTGCATACCATTAAGTTTTCCACAGGGTGTTAATAACACTGTTGATAACTTAGAAAACCTACTCACCTTCATCCTCTCGAAGTCTGACAATTTCTTCCAATGCCTGAACATCGATCTGATCCTTTGGTCTATTGATTGCCTTTTTATTAGCGATGAGCTGGTTTATATATAACCTTTCATATCCGTCAGAATGTCCAAGCGAAGCCCATTATTCAAGTGAAAATCTGTCCAGCCAACTACGAAAGGAATAGTTTCCAGCTGTGGAATATCACCAAGGTCAGATAGCCTGAATGCTTCCCTTAACCGTTTTCTATTATCCAATGAGTCTTTTATCCAAATATCTAAATCACCAGTAAACCTTTGAAAACCGTGCAAATTAGTTGCATACCCCCCAATCATAATGTACGCTACATTTGATTCCTCTAAATTCTGCCAAAACTCTAAAATTTCCTGATCAAAAATATCCATACACTATTTCTGATAAAAGGGTTTATGAATAATTTTTGCCTTTTTAAGCGTTTGTTGAATTTTATAGAGACGGGTAGTCATTTCAAATCGCTCCTTATAAGTACGATTAAGTCCGGCCCTCAATAAAGCAATTTCAGATTCGCTAAGAGATTGTGAAGCATGTTCTTTGTGACCATCCATTTCGGTTATACTTAGTTAAACAGATCCATTAACAAAGATGGAACAAAAAAAGCCACATCATCCCGACGTGGCTAAAATAAACATATGAATTTAATTAAACAGTTTCTATTTATACGAGTTTACGGAGCTTGCAACCTTCCAGGTTCCCGATTCATTGATCAATGTCACCAAATCTGTTTTCGTGAAATCCTCAAACTTCATGGTGACACGTGCTACCATATAGTTTTCAGACTCCTCGAGTACTTCGGTACTTGTACTGCAGTTCAATTTTTCACCTTTTTGCTTTTTTAGGAACGAAATGACTTCCGAACGGCTATTGGTGCGTGCAGCTTTTCCCTGAAATTTTTGATTGAATTCCGATGCGAACAATTTTTCTACGCCCTGAGATGCACCTTCTGTCATTACCGACACATAGCTATCGATGGCCAAATCGGCTGTGGAAAGGTTCAATGCTTTGCCAGGGTCAGCTGCTGCCATTGCGAAAGTTGATAGTGTAATCAATGCTGCTGCTGCGAATGTCTTTACTAAAGTTTTCATAATTGCTATACTTTATATTGTTAGTTTTTTTATCTCTTTTCTTATTGTCGCAAGGAAGTTGATTTTGTTGCATCATTTCCTTTAAGATTCTGATTCAAAAGTAAGACAACGCAGCATCCCATTTTATTACATTTAGATCAACGGAATAAAAAAGTCGGTAAATGGAGGTAAAGGAGCGGTAAATGGATATCCGCTCCGGTAGGAAAAAACAAAGGTATGGGTTAACGTTACCTTTATAACTGGAAAGCAGCTAGAATAGTTGCAGGCGTACAATCAACTTCATTCAGCACATTGCACCGTCGGCCATTTTTATGAAGATATATGATCGTAAATCCAACCAGGATCGGCGTACCAACAAATTCCTTGCATGGAATGCTGATTGTCTTGGCCGGAATTGGATCCTGCCCATAGACGATATCGATTTCCCATTCTTCATCCTTTACCTCAGTGAACTCCCTTTCTTTGAAATTGAAAGAAAAGGTATGGAATTTAAAGGCGATAGCATTACAATCTTTGGGTAGCAGCAATGCTCGGTTAATGTCAAATATTGGAAATGATATTTCGATCTTGCTCTCCTCGGTTAGGTTAACCATTGGATCGATATTCAGCGCATCCTGCATATGGAAATTTTCGTTGAATTGGAAATTCACCAATCTGTCGAGCTTACAGTTGTTTAGGCAAAGTGTTCCCCTATCGTCATTGATATTTGTCTTCATTGCCCTATAAATCTGTCTATTCAAGCGATTGCCCATCTGTCCATCATGCAGTTCCTGATGCACTAACCCAAAAGCCTGCCTAATTGCAGCGCCTGCGCGACTTGCCTGTCCAAAATCTTTACCAGCATTCTTCGTGTCGACGTTTTGTTTTACACGGTGTGGTTTACCTTGAATGTAGTTCTTTGTTCCTACCTTCCTGCTTACCAGTGGGCCAACCAGTCCACGGATATAGCCATTATCATTTATTCCCATACAATAAATATACCACCAAAACGACCCTATGTCAAGTATCTTGTTCATTTTTAAGGATTTCGGACGCTGCAGCAAATAGCAATTATAAATTTGAAAATTTAGTGATACCTTTTTGGGGATTAGTTATAACCAATTCCTAACCACCTTCTAATTGCGAGCAAGATGCAGACAGGATGTCTGTACAGTGCAAGCACCCCTAAAAGGTGGACTCAACGTGGACTCACTGTGCACACAAGGTGGTTACAGTACGGAGTTTATCGCAAGTTGGTATGGAGTTGGTGTCAGGAAAATATAATTATTTGCGTCGAGCGGCTGTATTGAACTTTGAGAATAATGTAATCACGATAGAGCTTGATATAGCCCCCACGAACAAGGAATCGGGAATGGACGATTTCTCATCTAGGAAATAGTATACAGCAGCTGCTATTGAAAAGCAGACGATGAAGGACAATATTAAAACAAGTATAAATTTGGTTTTCATTAGTCAAGGGTTAATATAGTACAACTTAATATACAAAAAAATGCTGAACTTTACTGGAGAAGAAGCCTCAACTTGTTAGCTTAGGTAGGCTCAGCCACAAACTTTGATTTTACATACTAAAAGGGGGAAACGTTTTCCACATCGTTATTAACATCATGTGGAAAACTCAAAATCACCCATCATTTTCGTCCAACAACCATTTCGCAAAATCATCAATTTTATCTTTATTGATCACAAGCTGCTGTTCAAGTGGAAAATCTAATTGCAGTCTAAAGTTTTTATCACCATTTACTTCATATCCTTTTATAACACTTCGGTGTACCAGTTCCCAGCGAGTGATCTGATAATATTCCTTCGTATCTAACCTCTCGACGAGGTATTTTAACGCATGGCTATCCTGAATAGGTGGATTTGCTGGATTACGTTCATAGATCGTATTCATCCCATTATTATTGCAGATTAAAACAATGTCCAAATCCATCAGTCGGATATCTTTGCCATCACGTATGGTTATGACCGGATTATCCTGTAAATTATTCTGTTTGATAGCTGCTATCTTTCCCTGCTTTTCGTCATTTATTAAAATCCCAACTTCCCCAATTCCAGCCATATATTCTCTGTACAATGAAGCCAAACTATAGAACAATGTATAAATCAGTGATATACCCATGGAGAATGGCAATTGAAGAATATTTTGGGGAATCCGAAAAAGAGCGCGATCCGTTATTTGAAGATATAATCGGTCCATACATTCGAGATAGAAAATGGTCGGCAGATAGATAAATATGATCTGAATAAAGAAACGTTTTAGAAATTCGTTGCGCCAAGGTTGCTTTTGATCAAAATATGCTGTCGTCTGCATGGTCCACTCCACCATGACAGAAAGAAAAAAGATACTCCAAAGGAAATCGACATAGAAATTTGTGTTGGACAAACAATATTTGTAGATCTTCCATCCCCCGCCGATACGATATCCGGCAGAAGCATTATAAAAAGAAAAAATAAGGATCCATATCGTTCTGGATCTCCAATGATTGACCGAGAGGTCCCAGTCTCCATCTGTGCTTTCGGTACTTTTTACAGATTCCATAATTTATACAGTTTGGCTAATGGTTAACAGCTAATTAACACGATATACTATAATATCAAAAAAATGCTAAAAAATCAACTATTTAGATTTTTATTCAATTTGACTCATCATTTTTTATAGTTCAATATGAATATCAACCAATAAATATGGAAAAAGATCAAGCTTATATTTCTTTTGCTTTCAGACACTGAGATAAACAGCCGATGTCTTGCATAAATTTTCAAGGTAAGGACATCGCTATCAAAAGATGACGATAATAAATAATAACGAAATGGCGAGCGTACTGCTGTTACATCCACTCCGTCTTTCCCGACGGGGCGCTCCAGCGATCTTCAGTACGCTTGTGAAGGGTTTGGCGGGATCGCTGGAGCAATATAAAATAGGGACGCGGGTACAGCGACAAAGTGCAAAGCAAAACAGAGGGCAGGCCGCGCCAAGGTTGTGCCGCTGCGCAATAGGTTATGGATAGGTAAAATAAACTGAGATGAAAAGTCTACAAACAGCAAAAGAAACAATCAAACGACTTGGCCTACGCTTAGAGCCAGTGTTCCAGTCCTTATGGATCAGGCTGTTTGGGCGGTTTGTCCTTCCGTTTAGGTATAGTGCCGTTCCTGTGTTCAGGGAACTTTACTCTGCCCCTATCTGTCTATCCTTGGCCCTAAAGAGAGTTGTGGACAAGATGTGGTATCCGCGTAAGTTTGCACTATTCCCGATTATATTGGTCTCCCGGTTTCAAGGAAGTTGGCTGACCTCAACCTAGGATCCCTCGATCGCATGGCTGTGAGGCAAAACCGAAATGCAACAATAACTCATAAAATTATATAAACTTAAAAAGATGCATATGCGCACTTTAAAAATTAACTGGTTACGTACCGGTCTTGTTTTATCTTTCTTTTTATTGATTGGAGGCTTTTGGGTAGTAAAGGCGATGGAGAAGAAAGAAGTTGAAGCAACCTCTCAAAAAGAACTGGTTGTATTTCATTACGCAAGTGAAGATACCAGCGAGGGAGCATTTGCTAATCCTGACAACTGGGAACCAGGGATTTCTCCATCGGCATGTGGTACAGGTACGACAAAACCTTGTCAAAAAACAGCTGTAGATGAGAATGATCTTGAGTCTATGCTTTCTGGAAAATCCAATCAAAATATATTGGATGATCCAACTTTTAGCAAGAGAGATTAGCAAAATCTAATCTTTAATTAAGAATAGTATTGGGGGTATATCGCCCCAGTACTATTCTCATATTAAAGTGCCTATCTGGGGTTCTGTTCCATCCCCGTCATTTCCAACACGTCTTCAGGCAAAGCAATTGCATAACGCTTATCATTTGGAAGTAGTACAAAGTCTTGACCACTGATTTTACGAGAAAGTGTTATTCCGGCACCATCTCTATTCAACCGCTTGATATCCGACCAACGCAGCCCACGAAACACTAACTCTTTTCGCCTTTCATTCAAGATCGTACCAAGAGCTATGTTCGCATCAGTGAAAACAAAGGGTTTAAAGGTATTTTTATCCCAGCGCTTTATCATCAACTGATTTAGTGTTTCAGCTGCTTTTTCAGGTTCTCCTAAACGAACCTGACATTCAGCGACAATCAGCAACAGTTCGCTGGACGTGATACCTGTAATAAGCCCTTGATGTCCCATATGTGTGCCTTTAAAAAACACATCACCCTTATCATTCAACCTAAAATAGATACTTTTTCGAAGGTCATCGGTTGCATACATCTGGTAAAGATCTTTATTTATCCGAGCAATATTTAGGTTAACAATATTGGAAGCATACATTCTTGTCAAAAAAACGACCTCCCGACTCGTCTGATTTGTAGCTGGTATAGGGAAACTTGCGGCGGCAGACAGATCATTAAAATCAACTAAATCACTGTGGAGCTTCAGCGCCTGTTGCGCATTTGCAAGAGCTTTCTCATAATCCCCCATAATTAAATAAACACGAGCCAATAAGCCATATGCGGCACCCTTTGTCGGAAGTGCAGGTGAAGATCCATCAATAGGTAACAAAGGTAACGCCGCCTGTAAATCGGATAAAATTAAATCATAAGTCTGCTGTACAGTTACTCTTTTTGAAGGTAAATTCATATCAGGATCAAGCCGCAATGCCATACCCAAATCCTTATCGGCAGTTTTGGCATCAAATACGGGTGCCCATACCTGTACTCCATCCAAATAACGGGCTGCTCTAAAAACTAGCGCCTGCCCCCTGATTTCATCCGCCTCGTTACCAGACAGACTGTTATCATCCAATCCCTTAAGTATGGAATTGGACACATAAATACCTTTATAGCAATAATACCATTCATGGCCTCCACCAGATACTGCACGCGTAACATAATCGGGCTGCCAACTGTACAGACGTTTATCACTATCGTAATACAACCCGTTATAGTCAGCATCTGTCAGACTAAAATCACAACTGCTAGTCTCTCCCATAGAGAGATAATTGGAGTTTACTGTCGCCCAATCATTCAAAAGTGCCTTATAATCTGACACGGTCACAGGTATCCCTAAACTCTTATCTGATTTTTCTTCTAAAAATTTGTTACAGCTCCCAAGGCAAAAGACAAACAGAGGGAGAAATAAGACTTTATTCCATATTTTTTTCATAAACTTTTTCTTTAAATGCTTGTTTTTATCCCCACTGAATAGCTCCGCGGTACAATTGTCCTACCGCTTCCCAAGTTAAAATCCGGATCAATACCAGCTTTATTAGCCTTCCATAGTATACCAATATTTTGTATATTAATATAAATATGCAATCTTTTAAATCCTTTGAAAGTGGGGAGATCATACCCAAAATTGATATATTGCAATCGAATGTGATCACCTTTTTCGACTAACACACTAGCCCCTTCATAAAACCGGTCTCTGTTACTATTTGTGGTGTACGGATTAACGGGAATATCTGTAATTAATTCGTCTCCTGGGTTTTGCCATCGATACGCATAATCACTATGACCTTTTCCACTATTAAACAGATTGGTGTAATTAATGGAGGAACGTCGGAACCAATAGCCCAATTTGTAAGTAATGCCAATTTGAAAACTAAAATCTTTATACGAAACCGAATTTTGCAAATTACCAAACAGGGTCGGTATAGCCGATCCATGATAGTTCAGATCTTCCTCCTTAGTACCAGTCCCCGTAATCGCGGTATAATCCTTACTGACCTCACCGTTCAGATACCCTTGTGCTTCGCCCGTATTCGGATCTAGCCCCGCCCATTTATAACTATAGATCGCGTATACCGGTTTCCCCTTTATCCCAGAAATTGGAGGGGTCGCAACATTTACGTATTGCTGTGCCAACGTGCGTGATATCAGGTAATCGTCGATTACATCCTTATATTGGCTCATGTTCAAGGTACTATTCCATTTTAAATGGGTGTGGTCTATATTTTTTGTGGTCAGCTCTAAATCCCATCCCTGTCCATGCATGTTGGCCACATTTCGTTGCATCGAAGTATTTACACCTGTAGTCAAGTCGATCGGAGCTTGGCCAAACAAGTTGCGCCCCCATTTATGATAAAATTCCAATGCACCCACTACGCGATTATTCTTTGTTCTAAAATCAAGTGCGATATTGAGCATTTTACTCGTTTCCCATCTCAACAGGGGATTATAGAAATTCACAAATGCAGCTGAGGGATCACCTGTAAATACAGAAGGAGAAGAGAAAGCAATGGTATTTACAGCCACCATCGCCGGATCTATATTACCGCTGAAACCATAGGAAGTCCTGAGATTAAGATAAGATACTAAACCTGTATTGAAGAATTTCTCATTGGAGATTTTCCATGCAGCACCTGCTGACCAAAAAGGATTCCATTGATCATTTGTTTTTAGGCCAAATAGATTAGATGCATCGCGGCGTAGACTACCAGAAAGCGTATATCTGTTGTCAAAACTATACGCCGCATTGGCAAACTGAGAAACAAACCTTGTAACCGTCTCGCTCAGTGTCTGACTATTCGGAACATAGTCCTTAGCACCTGTAATAACAGTCGGATAAGAGGTTTTATAATCTATATTTCCAAATGTTAAATTATCCGGATTGTATCCATAGAACCTGTTGTTGTTCGACTCTTGCCGAGCATCCCGCATTTCAGCACCAGCAATGGCGGTAATCATATGCTTACCAAAACTACGGTCAAAACTGAGCGTCCCACGTAGATTGTTCGCATGCATTAAGGACGTGCTTTTATCAAGTATTCCACCAACGGGTATTATATATTCGACTTTATTGTTCTGAAGCTGTGTAAAGCGGTTCACATAATCACGTGCCATATAACTATATTGATCGGCAAAGCTTGTTCCCAAGCCGTGCGCTTGTTCATATTGATAATTTCCTGCTATTTTCAGCCCCTTGATAATTTCATAGTTTAGCTCGATCGTCCCCAATAAATCTGTTGCCGGACTTCTGCGTATCTGATGCTCCGA
>NZ_DKSP01000228.1:11964-15850 GCF_002472745.1 Sphingobacterium sp. UBA7253
GTGCGCTTGTTCATATTGATAATTTCCTGCTATTTTCAGCCCCTTGATAATTTCATAGTTTAGCTCGATCGTCCCCAATAAATCTGTTGCCGGACTTCTGCGTATCTGATGCTCCGAGTCCACCAATGGGTAATAACTCCAATCCAGTAGCCTACCATCCCCAAATGACTCAATAAAACTCTGCCGATAGTTTCGTGGAACCGTTAGAGCCTGACCATTTTGATCAGCAATACGCGTATATGGAAAAAGATTGGAGATATCATTATATCCATTCCGTCCAGACTTTGTATCTGTCTGTGTATAATACAGATTTGTGGCAACAGAAAATTGCTTACTAATCTCATAAGCTTGTTGAAACCGCAAATTGATACGTTCGTAACGATCACCCAGTGTTCCAATATTTCGATCATAGCCTACCGACGAAAGCCAAGAAAACTTTGCAGCTCCTCCCGACCCTGATAAAAAATACTGTTGTTTATAAGCTGGTTTATACACATAGCGATCCAACTGATCACGTACATCAACACCGCTCAATTCATTGATTTTCGACCATGCTTCATCCTTGGAGATCTTCCCATTATCTGCCAGATCAAGCATATCGATTACAGGACTTAATAAAGGTCTACTGCTCGAGCCAATTTTACTTTTATAAAATCCTCGACTGTATAATTCCTGTTCTACATCTATAAAATCTGACGACGACATCTGAGGGATATAATAGAGGTCAGGTTTTGCATCCACGGTACTGTTGGCATTGAATTCAAAAGAGATGGGCCTATCTAACTTTCCCTTTTTCGTTGTGATCACAATTACCCCGTTTGCTGCTCTGGCACCCCAAATACTGGATGCAGCAGCATCTTTCAGAATCGTTATGTTTTCAACCATATTCGGATTTATATTACTGATATCACCGTCATATGGAAAATTGTCAACTACGATCAAAGGATCTTTAGGCCCATTGATGGTGCTCAAGCCGCGGACTATGAGCTGAGGACTAGACTGACTTCGGCCAGCATCCATAACAAGACTATTTGCCACTACAGGTAACCTTGAAAGAATATCCGTACCCACCTGTTTGTTAAACAGTTCCTTTCCAACGGTTGAAAAAGAACCCGTAGCCCTTTCTTTCGGTATGGCCTGATATCCTGTCGATACAATAACCTCCTCGAGTTGTGTTGTCCGTGCTTTTAGTTTTACAATGAGCCTAGTAGTTGATGCGTCGAAGGCTACTGTGTGACTGGCATAACCAAGATGCTTAAGAACTAGCGTACCTTGGTGTGCTCTAGTATGAAATTCAAACTTTCCGTTCTTATCTGTTAAAACGCCACTATTAACGTGGCTCTCCTTAACAGATACACCACTTATAGCCTGCCCTAGACTATCCAACACTGTTCCCTTTATCAAGACTTGTCCTTGTAGATGCGTTCCTAGAATCAACATACTACAAATTAGCATAACAGTTCTTACCATCTTATTTATCTAAAAATGGTGCTACATAATTCCTGTCCAATAGATTACGATAGGATACCGTCTGCAGTATACCATATTTATTGATCCAATAGTACATCGGATACCCACCCGGTTGAAGCAATTGATCCAAATAGCTACTTTCAATTATGGATGAAAATGATTCCAGTCCCAATCCCTGAATCCACTCATTTTTTAGAAAGCGATGGATACTTGAATAATTATTTTTTGTTTTTATACCATTCACCATAACCACTGTCAGTTCATCCTTATAAAGCTGTTTGTAATAGTTGATTTCTTTTTGATGCAGAAAACATGTATAACAGCCAATCATCCAAAAATCGAGTATCAATAGTTTTCCTTTATATTCTTGGAGATTTCTGCGCACGGTATCCCCATTGATATAAAAGAGATGTTCTTTGGTCCAGAACTCTTCTGGAACTTTATGACCAATTTTTAATGATATGATATCAGATTGTCTTGTTATTAGCCCATTAGCCCCGCTGTCCTTGCGGGGCGTCTGAGCTGATAAACTAAACATATAAAACATAAGAGGTAGCATAAAAATAGCTCTTAGGTTCTGTAATGCTATAAAAAGACAACTTTGATATTGAAATACGATAATTGATATCCTAATAAGTTTGGTCATCTGTATAACTGAACTGTTTACTGTTTTATCCAATAAAGCAGTAAACGCAAAAGTTTTTTGTGACATATGCTTATCGATTAGATTCTTTATATATTCTACTGAAGAAATCATAAATTCTTTTGTTGGTATCGATGTCTTCCTGGATACGCTCCCGCGGTTCTGAAAACGAAATCTCAGCCCAGTTTATATCCAGCTTTTGGAAGTGGATCATAAAATATGCGATCAGCAGGCGGGTCAGCGCTGCAAAGAAGTCCCTCTCTCCGTCTTGTTTGGTCGTATCGGAAGCCTTTGCATGTGTCAAACTATTTTCAATTAAAGTTGCGATATGGTTTTTCCATGTATCGATCGTATAAACCGACCAAAAGTCTTTGATGTTTTTTAGGGGATTATACCCTTCTTGGTATATCTCGTAAAATGCTAGATCCAATTGCACGAGATTTGCATAAACAGGTTTCATGTGTTTAGTTTTTAACAGGTGACATAAGAACATAGCTTTCCCAATCCGATTAAAATCAGACTATTGGGGAATTTAAGCCAGCCTAAGCCACTTAAATAATAAATTGATTAATTGGTGAGCCAAACCGCATTTGAAGGGTAATTACAAGGTATATATATTGGCACGATGCGGTTCATGACTGAGAGGGATCAAATATAATTTGACCGGTTCGACCGAGCTACTCGGGCGTCTTGATAAGATTTTTTGTTGATTGTTTTTTCTTTTTCATACTCACTATTAGTTTTAGCGAGCCTCCTATAAGGAAAAACAGGGACAGTCCTGTGTTCCACTACTGATTCCGATTGGTGAGCCCAAGGAAGTAAATGAAACAGCAAGACCCGTCCCTGAAAATGTAAAAATACACATTTTTTTAAGTTCTGGGTAAACTTGCCGCCTTCATCCTTGGGCTCAATCTCGGAATCTGAAGACTCTTTATATATTTCAAACAGCTATAAGCTGCCGTACTGTTCTGTCTTACATAGTTCTATATTTTAATCTAACTCTACAAATATAACAATATAATTTCAAAACGAATAATATTTTATACAAAATGTCACTATTTGAATTTGTCCATTTGTTAAATGGAATTGACAATAGAGATTTTACGCCCAAACATAATTGAAGTGCGAGACGCTACGGGTCTGAATCAAGAATACTTTTCACTTCTTTGTGAGTTTTCAAGAGCAACTTTGACCAATATAGAGAATGGAAAATCACTACCTTCCGTTACCACATTAAATAAGATATCTCAATTTACAACAGTAGGAATAGATAAACTGGCTAGAAAGAATTATATCCCGCCACTGGATCTTAGAGAAAAACTTCAAAAAAAATATGCAAATGATCTATCCAAATCAGTACTCTTAGAAGACATGCCATCTGTTCCTTATATATTAAAATACAGATTATTACGGACCAATTTTCTTAACGAATTTAGGGTGAGAAAGGAGATATTAAAATACATTGAAAAAAATTACGGGTGGTCTATAAATCCGAACACCTTAACAACAAATCTTAGGAGAATGGGTGATTTATTGGTATTTAAACCTAATCCCGATCATGACAATGGTTATGTGTATAGAAAAAAATGAGTGGTTCCCCCCCAGTGAGGAATTTTCTATTTAAAGAAATATCTTTATGCCAAAATTTACTAATAAATTTGAAGTTAAAATAAGATAGATATTTTTGAAACGTGAAGTCATCCAATATATTCACAAAAAAAACATTCCCGAAAGAATGGCAGCCCCTTATATTGCATATTCCGATGATGTTGA
>NZ_DKSP01000034.1:0-2364 GCF_002472745.1 Sphingobacterium sp. UBA7253
TCGTTTTCTTTATATCATCGGAACCTTATCAAATTATTCCATCCTAACTTCTGGTCGTCTCAACAATCAAATCATCTTAGCATTCAATCCGCTATATATAGAACGGCCTAAGGGAGCTGTCTTTTCAGATTTTAATAAAATGTCCCTAATTTCATCTTTAATATCATTTTCTCCAAATACTCTTGCTACCTTTGTTCTTCAAATTAAATTAACATGCCAAAAGAGACAAGAACAGGGCTTTATCAGGGAATCATCGAAAAAGATGATAATGGGAACTACTTTTGTGGTCCCTACCTACTGGATTATCAGACCGTAGAAACTTACTATAAATTGGGCGATCGCGTTAGTATCAAAACCATTATCAAAAATACAAGCCGTAAGAGTATGGAGGCTTATCCGCAAAAATCAGTTAAATTTTCATTTGCGACAGAGGATCATGGAAATGATTAAAACTCACCTAGATTGAACAATTTAAATAACAAGGCCTTTTCCACAGAATTGGCCTTATTATTTTAAAGATTACCGTTGACCTGAGACTAAAAACAAAGCCTCTGATTTTTGGAAAATCGAGAGGCTTTTGCACAATCAAATTGATCGATTACTTTATAAAATAGGTATATTTTTTTTCGGGATAAAGAATGTACTATCGGACCACTTATCTAAACGATGCATTTAAAATTAATTTTCCATAAAAATTAATCAAGGTTCACATGTTCTTCGAGCGCCTCATTCGATCGTCTCTGCTACCATGTATTGTAAGTTTCATTACCGATTTACTCTTCAAATATAAATACTAGTTTATTAGTCTCCGAGCGGGAATGATTGTCTTGTCTTCTTTTTCGTCGAAATCGCGATTCAGTACGATGAAAATGAACGAGCGACGTAGTTCGATTGACAATTAACCCAGCAATGAATAATAACCATCTTAATTACCATTGTACACTTAATCTAGGCTAGTACCTAATCTTAAGGGCAATAGGTTGCAATTCCTCATTCGGTATCTGGGGAACGTATATGGTTTGTCCGCCCCTTTCATCGATCAATAGGGCCAATAGGCTGCTAATATCGTCGACCGTATCCAATCCGATAGGATTGTCTACGATAGCTATATCCTGATCTGAAAGAATCTTTACGGCTTGATGGAAGCTCTCTTGAACGACCAGGATATCCCCACGGCCATCTTGACATGCACGATAAATTTCTTGCAGATCAGTGATCACTAAACCTTTGCCCACAGCTTCTTCCAGCTCTTTGAAGTAGTCTTCATTTTTTCGTACCAGTTCCTGTTTCATAAAATTCCAGGCACGGCTCTCTAACTGATGTGTTTCAATGTTATTGTAATCTATTGGTAAGTATCCATAATAGATAGAAGGTCTATCCGCAACCTGTAAGAGCTTACTATAATTATTCTCCGTGCAAAACACGAGTGTTACACTCTTTGTGTCCCCAATATAACGCAGAAGCGCTTTGTCTACCCGATTAAGATATTCCCTTAAGAGGTCATCAAGATGTTTAGCATCGCTACTTTTATCGGGAAATGTATTGTAAAATTGATTTTCGGCAATTGGAAACTCTTCACTACTGATATCCTCAACAATACGACCGTTCAAAGCACGAAAAAGATGAACACCGCTTTGCGAAAGCAACATCACAAGATAACTGGTCTGACGGCCAATCTCCTTAACCAAAGGGCGTACAGCAAATGTATTGCTAATATGGACACCTTCTTGGTTGGTCTCCCATGATGACTTGAAAACTTCTGCGACCGTATCTGAAACGAAGATATGCAGACTTTCGAGATTATAATTAATATCGAGTTCATGCGCTATCTGTTCCAATTGTTTGATAAGGCCAGCAACGACCCTCTTATCATACTTATCCGTTAGTCTATCAATCGCTTCTCCGATAAAATTTTTAATCTTTATTCGGTCGCTTAAGTTATCAGGATGTGTGCGATGGGTATTGATGGAAATGGTAATGCATAACTCATCCTGAACTCGGATAAGCATTTGTAGAAGTTGTTTTTCGGTCATAATCATGGACAAATAGTTAAAAAATTGAACACACTTTACTCATAACAACAAATTAAAGATCCTTCTTGTTTGTGTAAAATAAAAGTAAGTATTACCTCATTTAGGTGATTATCGAAACAAAAACAGCTTATTTACAGTTATTAATAGTTAAAAAAACAATGATGAAAAAGGTGTTTATTGCAGGAGCAACAGGCTGGGTCGGTAAAGAATTGAGTAAAAATATAATCGACGATACAAACTATAAATTGGTTGGCGGGCTTTCACGCTCTTATGCAGGAGAAAATCTCGCTGAGATTCTAAAGATAAAAACGTCTCCGATTCCCCTATTTGA
>NZ_DKSP01000034.1:2433-3053 GCF_002472745.1 Sphingobacterium sp. UBA7253
TCCGATTCCCCTATTTGATACAATAGAAAATGCAATGGGGGATATTGATTTTGATATTTTAATTGACTTTACCAGTCCACTTATTGCCAAGAAGAACATCCTGAATGCGATAGATAAAAGTAGGCATGTCCTTATTGGGACTTCAGGGCTCTCAAATCAGGATTATGAGGAAATTGAAGAGCATGCGAAAGAAAGCGCGGTATCCGTACTCGCCGCCGGTAATTTTTCGATCACCACTGTTTTGTTGAAAAAATTTGCGGAGACTGCTGCTCAATATATTGATCAATTTGAAATTATAGATTATGCATCCCAAAGAAAGGTGGACTCACCAAGCGGCACAGTCGCAGAATTAGCCTATAGTCTTTCCAAAATTAAAACGCCGAAGGTTGAAGTACCCATAAAGGATACCCTCGGAAACAAAGAGACTCGTGGTGGTGATATCAATGGTATTCAAGTGCATGCGATAAGACTGCCGGGTTATGTATTAGGTGTAGAAACAATCTTTGGTATGGAAGATGAAAAATTAATCATCAAACATGAAGCTGGAACTGGTGTAGCACCCTATCTGAATGGCATTAAGATTGCCCTTACCAAAATGGGTACCTTTCCTCTATAAATTA
>NZ_DKSP01000197.1:0-26192 GCF_002472745.1 Sphingobacterium sp. UBA7253
TTTGAGTACAACATCTAATTTTTCTGCCTGGATGATTCGGCTGAAAAACTCTTTTAAATCAAAATACTCTTCCGGCATAAACAGGGGTTTGTTTAATTGTGTTGCAGATTCTATTATCAGAACGTCCGGTGTTGTATTATTGATTTTGAAAATATACCGGGCCGCACGTTCAGGAAGAGCCATACTGATATTTTTTAATTTTCCTTCCGTTGGATATGTATAGCCTTTTGGTAGTTTGATTTCAATGTAGCACTCTTCTTGGACTAAAGAACCAAAGTCGATTGGGTAATTCCGCTCCGTTAGGTTGAAGGGGTTCTTGGACATTTTGGTGTCAATATAAGGATTGAATAGAAGTTGGTCATTTTGTAGGGTTGCAAAATTCTTAATCTCAATTTCAAACTCCTCCGTTAGTGGTTTGTCAAGAGATTCCCGATTCGATACTTTAAAACTGTTGATTTTGATGCGATTGTTTTCTTCATCTATTTTTTCATAGAATTCTTCTTCAGAATTACTTCCTTGAAGGCGCTCACGCATTTTGGAAGCGCCATAACCGTTACGTGAGGTAATCCATTTTCCTTTTAATGCACCATCTTCCGACAGTTCACCATAGAAGAAATTACTATAACTAGATGAAAGATTTGCCTCGAGTTTTACCCAGTCAGATTCGCCTTCGAGGGGAATTGATCTTCCCTGAAAATTGACACATTTCATCGGGATATTTCCAAACATCTCATAGGGAGAGGTTGCATCCAGCAGGTAGTAGTTTTCACCTATTTTTACCCGGGCAATAACGTGATTGAACTCTGATATCGCTGGTGCATAGAGTCCTGCATAGCCATTCTCACGTGTCGATAAAATAACAGGGATGGCATCTAGCTTCGCATAACGTAGGGCATTGACCAGTCCAAGGTTAATATCGGCGCTATTGCCTGTTCTTTTTTCGATGGCTTCTTTGATATTTTTTGCGTAGATTGAATGGCGGTTATTCCATTTTATTTGTTTCTGAAAATAGGTATACAGCCGTACCGCTTTTTCCAGATCATCTTTTGAATCCTGCAAGACGGGTTCTATGAATTCCTTCAGTGCCGTTTTTCGCTTTACTTGTCCACCAAAACTTTCGTCCTGTACGAGTTTATCCCTGACATTTTCCCACGTGAGCGAGAAGTCTTTTGTCGGTCCCATTGGAATGCTATACCGACCGAGTTCGAAGAAAATGATTGACCTAAAATTTTTAGAAGAGGTCATGTAATCTTCGGTGTGGAAAGCCGGGATATTTTCCATCATGTAGGTAGTTTTACTACCTAGGACTTCGCCAACTTCAGAATTCAGCCCCGTGTTGTAATTTTCTACCTTCCTGTCGCTGACAGCAAGTCCACCTTTTAAATTGGCTTTATAATGGCAGATCTCGGGAATACGCGTGACGTATTGGCTATAAAGTTTCGGGAGATCTTCCTGAAATTCCCAAGCATTTAGGTTAAAGATAAATGGAGATTCTGTACGGTAGCGGTATTCGATAATTGTACCTTCCTGAACTTGTGGTATAGCCGCTTTCGTTACCGCATAGTTTTCTGAGGCGTTTTCGTTAAAAATATTCGCTTTGGTCATCTCTGTTTCCACGACCTTATCACCGACGAGGTGATAGGATGCTCCCTTGATGTCCATAAGGACTTCGCGTTCGTTCCCACTTTTATATAAAGGGATGCTGAAATTGGCGTAACTATAGGCTTCTTTATTTAAAATTTTAATACGAACATGTTTGAAAAATTCAACGACTAAACCTTTATTCTTGTTGTAACTTACTTCGGCTGATCCATATTCACGTAAGACAAAGGCATTTGCTGCTGTATCTATTTTGTCAACAGTAATGGCAAAATCTTCCTTTTTTATTTTACCGAACGAAAAATCTTGTGCTTGTAGGGATATACCACTAAGCAAGAGGAGGCCAGTGAAAAAACTTTTCATAAAAAATGACTGTATGGTTAAGAATTATAACACTAAAGTATGAAATAATTTTACATCCAAACCCTTATAAATAAAATTGATTGAAAAGATAAATGGATCGATAAATTTCGACTGCTTATTTGTCCAGATAGCGAGATAAACTTGTGTTGTAGTCTGATGAGATGCGTAAAGATAGCGTATTTACAAGGTGAATTCGAAGCTTAACGTGACATAGCGGTAGTCTTCGCCTCTCCATTTTGGTCCCGAAAGTAGGATTTCTTTGGCTTTGGCATCGAGGTAATCATTTGCACTTTGGAGAACGCTGATATTTGTTGGGAATCCATCTTTATCGATATAGAAGCTTAAACGGACAGTGCCCTCATAACGGCTTTTAGCTGTTTTTTTCTTGATGTAATTGTTGAACGATCTCCAGCCCCAGATCGGTTCGGCACTTTTTGATTTGCGTGAAGACATCGTTGTGACGACGACTTCATCAAGTGTGGCGCCGGAAGGTTGCAGTTTGATCGTTGTATTTTTGCTGCGACGCATATTCAATGCAACCGAGTTGTAGCCCAGCGCCATGATGTCGACGAGTGAATCCATTGTACTGGGTTGGATGGTCGCTTGTCCCTGTGCGTCGGTATTCGTAGCAAACTTGCTATTGGGTTGAATGATTGTCACTCCCGAAATAGGTAAGCCCGTCTCTTTGTCCCGAATCGTAAGTTGTAGCGGTGTACCTTGTTGTTGTGGGATCGAAATACCTGGAGCCCTGCCTGCAAGTGCATTGTTTAAACTTGAGGTTCCTCGAATCATAATCGTTTGGGAAGCATCTTTTTTCTTTGCCATTGGCGCATAACCGATAACAATTGTACTGTCTGTAGGTCTTAATCCAAATACAGGGCGATCATTATTGAGACCTTCCTTCATTTCTTCCAGTGATTTTACACGTAGGGAGGGTTCCTGGGATAAAACGGTCACCTCTTCCAGTGGGTGCTGTTCATGAAGCCGCGGTCTGTTATTATCTGCTAATTGTGGCGAATGATCTTGAGATCCTATTTTTGATGCAATATCATCTGAAGGAATGATAGAATCTGCTGCTGTAACCTTTGTTTTGGGTTTTTCCTGTGTAACACTTACTTCAGCGGTACGCCTCGCTTCGGATGAATTTTTGTCCTGTTGACGGTAAAGAAGAAGACCAACCCCCAACACGATCACTGCTGCTGCAGCGATGCTAAGTCTCTTCCAATCAAAGACCTTTATTTTAGCGGAATTGTCTTTTTCAATACGTTGCGCAATTTGGTTGTTGATTGTTGTAATTACGGTTTTATTCTGATCCATTTCAATACCTATAAGAATATCCGCCAACATGGGGTCACGTTGCGCCTCCCGTTCAAGCGCATACATCTCCGTAGGAGATAGTTCGCCGTTGACGTATTTCTTTAAGTATGCTATGTCGTAATTACTGTTGCTCATTCCAAGCCTCCATGCAATTTTTTAAATTCCGTTTTCCATTCTGAATATAGCTTTTTACTTCGTTCAAGCTATAACCGGTAGATTCACTAATCTCTTTGTAACATTTTTCCTCCAAAAAGAAGAGTCTAACCGACTGTTGCTGTTTGTCTGGTAATTTTCCCAGACAGCCTTCCATGGCTGTTAGCTGTTCTTCTTTTTCATCATATTGTTCATACTGATGCATGTCTCCCGGAAATTTCACAAATTCATCCAAAGAAATTTGAGTTTTGTTCTTTTGAGACCTCAAATACATCAGACAATGGTTCTTGCTTAATACATAAAGCCACCTTGGGAAGTCCTTGATTTCTTGTTTGTTGACTTTGTGTATTAATTCTTCAAAGATATTCATGACAGCATCTTTACTCAATTCGGAATCTTGGAGATACCGTAAGCAAACATAGTATACCATCTCCGTATGTCGTTGGTATAGATCACCCAATACCTGGAGCTCCTTAGACTCCTGGTAGTGCAGCAAGAGCTCGTGGTCTTGTGCTGTATCTATTTTTGACGACTTGAATGCGAACATTTTATTGGTTAAAAATATTTTTTTTTTCTGGTTTATGGAAATTTAATATTTGAGGCATCCCTTGGCAAAAATGTAAAAGATATGAGAGCAATACTTTTTGTAATAGGCTTGTTGCTATCCTTAGGCGGATATGCCAAGCAAGGATATGAGGTTAGGGGGAAGGTTGTCGATGCGAATACAGGAATGGCAATTGTGGGGGTACAGGTGAACAATGCTGCAACCAAAGCACATGTGCAGACCGATGACAAGGGAAACTATCGTATTCAAGTCCTTGATGGTAAAAACATCTTGATTTTTAGTTATATCGGATATCTTGAGCAGCGGATAGCGGTCAACCATCGGTCAAAGGTTGATGTGGCGTTGGTGCAGCAAAATAATGCGCTGGATGAGGTTGTGGTGACCGGATATGAGCACAAGGCGAAGCGTCAGACGGCATCGGTGATGAATGTTAATGCAGCTTTGTCTGGGCAAGTATCGGGTTTGTATATTAGAGGAACGGCGTATGTGCCTAATCAGAACCAAGAATCTTATCAAAAGTTGAAGGAAAATAGCTTTATCAATCCACGTAAAGAGCCTTTATCGACCTTTGCAGCCGATGTTGATGCTGCTTCCTATAGTAATGTGCGTCGATTTATCAATTCGGGAACTCTGCCTGAAAAAGACGCAGTACGGGTTGAAGAGATGATCAATTACTTTCAGTATCAAGTGGCTGGACCTAAAAATGGTGAACCTGTAAATATCGTCACCGAATTGACGAAGGCACCCTGGAATACAACGCATCAGCTTATGCGCGTCACGTTAAAGGCGAAAGATATTCCGACGGAGAATCTTAAAGCTTCCAATTTGGTGTTTTTGATCGATGTGTCGGGATCAATGATGGGACCGGGGCGTCTACCTTTGGTGAAAGCTTCGCTGAAAATGTTGGTCGATCAGCTTCGCGCTGTGGACCATGTAGCCATTGTGACCTATGCTGGATCGGCAGGGGTAAAACTGGAGAGTACGCCCGGTGATGAAAAGATGAAAATAAAATCGGCTATTGAGGAGCTGGAAGCCGGTGGAAGTACTGCTGGTGCTGCAGGAATTAAGAAGGCCTATGAAATTGCGAAGCAACAATTTATCAAAGGAGGAAACAACCGGATCATTTTGGCTAGTGACGGCGATTTCAATGTTGGGGAGAGTAGTGACGAATCGATGGAAGAATTAATTTCCAAAGAAAGTAAATCGGGGGTTTTCCTCACAGTATTGGGGTATGGCATGGGAAATCTGAAGGACAGTAAGATGGAAATCCTTGCCGACAAAGGGCATGGGAATTATGCCTATATAGACAATATTTCTGAAGCACGAAAAGCGATGGTAACCGAATTTGGGGGAACTTTGTTTACCGTTGCTAAAGATGTCAAGATTCAGGTCGAATTTAATCCCAGTTATGTGCAGGCATACCGTTTAGTGGGATACGAAAATCGCTTGTTGGAGGCTGAGGATTTTAATAATGATCAAAAGATAGGTGGTGATATGGGGGTAGGACATGTGGTGACAGCCTTATATGAAATTGTACCTGTCGGTGTAGCGTCGGGGGGGATCGGAACGGTAGATCCCTTAAAGTATCAGCAGCAAGCGGATCAGGCAGCTGGACGGAGAAATGCTGAACTGGCAACAGTTAAATTTCGGTATAAGGAGCCTGAAGGGGAGAAAAGCAAGTTGCAGCAAAAGGTGGTCGGAACTTTTGTGACGGAATTGAACAGTGTGAGTGAAGATTTACGATTCGTAACCGCGGTAGCGGAACTAGGTCTATTACTTCGTGATTCTGATTTTAAGCAAAAGGCCAATTTTGATCAGCTCATAGCGCGAGCAAAAGCTTCTAAAGGCAAAGATGAGGAAGGTTATCGCGCTGAATTTATCCGTATTGCGGAAAATGCCCGGGATTTATCGAGATCGAAAGAATAAATAAAAATGACTAAATAAGGATTTTCAGTAGCAGCAATCGAAATGCTGCTGCTGGAAATAGTTTAGTTTGTGGAACAATAGCCAAAAAAGTAAATAAAATCTATATTTTTAGATCATCAATAAAAGGAACGTATTTTGCTTCTGCTGATTGTCGTTACGTGATATTTGGTAAGTAAGTACAATCCGAGCGATACGTTGTTGCGGTGTATGGAAATAAAAAATGCTAGATAAATGAAGAATTTTTTCTTGTGCTTTCTTTTGGCTATTGGTATTACAGTACCATCGGTAGCCCAAAATGCGAGCTTGAATAAACAACAGACCATGGCTTATATTAATAAGCTATATAAGGTTGCTTACCATTATAAGGATACAAAAATTGATACGGTGACGGTAGACGGGAAGGTGTTAACAGTCTTTCTTTCCAGTGGCCAGCATTTTCGAAGTGATATTGCCAAATCAGATGTACTTGTCATCGCAAGAGTAAAATCAGGTTATCAAATTCGATTTAAGTCCTCGCCAAGTACGGATGAAATTTTATGGGCAATCCAAACGGAAGAAGATGCCAAACGTCTGAAAAATGCGTTGGAGCATCTGATTAAAATCGTAAAAACCGAAAAAAAGACAGATCCTTTTGGCAGTTAAGTCATATAGACGGGCTGATACGATAGGTAATAGAATGTTCGGCAAGGTATGAGCTTGCCGAACTGAATAGAGAAAGTAGTAGGGCTTGCACATGGATATGTGTTGAGGATTGCTGAGGGGGTAACCAAATGCCTACTAGATATAAAGACGATTGGCTTCATGGCCGAAATTGATGTGGCTGTTGAAACCATCGATTGTAAATCACATCGTTTATACTAATTTAAGGTGTTTACATGAATTCAGGGTTAAAATGTTGTTATCTTATTGTAATTAAGTGTGTTGTGTACTTGTTTTCGAGTGACCTTATTTCTCCTTTTGATGAATTTATTTCCCAGGAGCACCTTCATCCTCTTTCCAAGCTTATATTTCCGAGATAGCTGCTATTCATGCTTCGATTAGTCCCGTCAGCTGCAATAAAACCTAGATATAGATGATATGTATCACTTTGGGTTAGGTTCGGTATTTGAATAGATTCTTGTAAATCCATAATGTAATTATTAAGTAAAACACCTTGTGAAGCGTTTATTGGATTCTCAGGAATGAGAAGTACCAAGGTTCGGAAATCTGTCAGATCGTCATGCAATAGTTTTTCGGAGTTTTTAAGTTCCCAAGTGATATGGATAGTTTCGTTCAACAATTGAAATGTTGCCCCTGTAATCTCTTCG
The DNA here is from genome assembly GCF_002472745.1 of Sphingobacterium sp. UBA7253. NCBI lineage: Bacteria > Pseudomonadati > Bacteroidota > Sphingobacteriia > Sphingobacteriales > Sphingobacteriaceae > Sphingobacterium > Sphingobacterium sp. UBA7253. The sequence continues at coordinate 7,231 of NZ_DKSP01000197.1, forward strand.
TCCAACCCTCGGCTTAGGGCAATCTTTTCATAATCGATATGAAAACCTTCATCGTCTTTTTGCATGGCATGGTGAAGGTTGTAGGACATTGCAGCATTATAAGCTGTCATATTCTTGGTGTAGGTTGAAAAGCCGAGCCGTATGACTTTCGTGTAAGGGCTTAAGAATTGTTGCATAAGTCCAAATTTGTTTCGGTTGTTTACTTCCTTTTCAGAAAGTGCTCTTTTTTTATTCACTCTCGGAAGAGATCTAACATAATTGATCTCTTTCCACTTACAAAAAACTACTGGTCCCACTTTGCCTGAGGGAGGACCGTTTACACCCTGTGTTACATTTGCCATAATATCAAATTAAATGTGTAGGGCTACTAACACAGAACGAATAGATAAGTTTAGTTTAATACATGGAATAATTGTAAATAACATGTTACATGATAGGGGACTAATAGGCAGTTAAGACGGCTTTATCCGAATGAGGTCCCTATAAGGTCCCTATAAAGTCCCTATCAAATCCCTTTTAGAGAATTATTTTTTTGAGATGAGATCGCTTGTTGCTTACTTAATGGTTTGCACAAAAAAAGCAGATCCGAGGAGTGATCTGCTTTGACTGATATATATTAGAAGTTGGCTGCTGCGTTAACCTAGTAGTACGGTAAATAGTGGGATCACATATTTTGGGGCCCGTTCGTTTTGTTACAGCTTTTGGAAATATTTTTAGAGCTTATTATGGTTATTGGTAGGTAGGGGCATTCTACCTAACATGTTAGATGTCTGCGAAAAAATCCTTATTTTTACCGATAAAATCACATCGAATTGACACATCAGGAAAAGTCGAGCCAGATTAGGAGGGAAATAAATCTTTCCTATCAACAGCTTAAAGGAATGTACCCCATCTTAAAAAGTCAGAACAGTATCGGAATGGCCATATTTGCACTAGCGATCCTGGCGATTGTTGTTGTATCGATAGCTTGGTCTCGCGCTCTTGTTCCGGCTTGGCTTATGATTGTCAGTAATGCCTTTTTTATGGGTGTTTTACATGAAATAGAACATGATCTGATTCATTGGCTTTATTTTAAAAGACAAAAAGTGGTTCATCATTTTATGCTTTTTAGTGTATGGATATTACGCCCACTGACTGTCAATCCCTGGATACGCAGGACCTTGCATCATCATCATCATAAATTTTCGGGTACATTACATGATGTTGAGGAACGCAGTGTGACGAATGGCGAGCAGTGGTCGATCAAACGTTTGGTAACAACGGCCGATGTTGTATTGGGCGGGCTCTTTCGGCTGCATCGTATGTTTAATGATATGGACAAAGAGGTGAAAAATGGGAATCTAAAATTGGAGACTTCTTCAAAACTAAAACGGATTATGTTTTTAAGCATTGTTCCAGTGACTATTTTTGCACATGTGATCTTATATTTCTTCTTTGCAGACCTATTATTTGATTGGTTAAGAGTGGTTTTTGGAGTGAATTTGAGTTTTACACACTATGTTGATAACATGTTGATAAGTTTGCGTTGGATCATTTATGTTATTCTATTACCAAACTTATTACGCCAATTTTGTTTACATTTTATTACGTCAAACATGCATTATTTTGGCGATGTCGAAGCTGGAAATGTTATTGAGCAAACGCAGGTATTGACAGTTTGGTGGACTTTTCCGATGCAATTGTTTTGTTTCTTTTTTGGCTGGACACATAGCATCCATCATTTTGTTGTCAATGAAACATTTTACGTACGTCATATGGGTCGTAAGAAAGCACAAGAAATCTTACGGAAGTATGGGGTTCGTTTTAATGATTTGGGAACATTTAGAAGGGCAAACCGTTTTCGTGAACTTTCCAACAAAAAAGTTTAATAATTTTTTTACCTTTTTTTACGATAGGTTTTATAGTTACCGTGCTGCTGATAGACAAGAGTTCCTTCTTCACAATAGTTTGATAGGTAAACAGAGAATTTATTGCTTTGGCTCTTGTCAATACCCAATTGGACCAATACCTCCGAAACACGTCGTGCTGAGTAGAAAAAATCCGAATGATAGACGAGGTCATCCAGTTTTTTGCTTAGCGTGATTCTTTCCTGTGCATCGGGAGGTAGGGAGTAAGGAGAATTAAAGACAATATCATGCTGAAAAAATATCGTTGGTTGAATTTCCAGGCTACGACATAGGGTTAAAAAATTTGTGAGCGTTAAGTCTTTTCCCTTTTCTATGCCATTGAGTGTTCCTGTTGAAATGCCCGTTAGATGGGATAGATCCCGCAATGAATAATATAGATCATTTCGTTTCGCGCGAAAGCGTAAACCAATTGTTTCCAGTAATGCTTTGTCTTCATCCGTCATACAACGAATTGAATGACAATTTGCGCAAAATATAGTTTATTATTTTATTTAAAAATTTGTGTTTGTTGTTTTTTGTTTTATATTTGTTTTAACAGATATTTTTAATCTGGAATAAGGTATGTTTCGTGAAAGTCTATATTGGTTTAAATATCGGATAGGAATAAATCTTTCTCTCGATTAGTAAATAGACTCTACGTCACCGTCCTGTGTAAAATAACCAAAATGATCATTCATCATATAAACATGGGCAAATGAAAAACAAAATAATTTAAGAGCATAGTGTCATTTGGCCTGGCTTCGGTTTCCAAGAATCCGTCAAGTTCCACCGGAGCTAAGGTAAATGGCATAGCACGTCAGCACGATGGCCAGTTCTATGGTCAGTTTCTACCAGATCGTGTATGGCGAAACAAGTCGGCTTGCCCAGCTTCGGTTTCCAAGAATCCGTCAAGTTCCGCCGGAGCTGTGGTGAGTTGCATATTATCGTCCACTCATAAAATAATAAATCAGATAAAATACGATCAATACACAGACTGCGATGATAAGTGTACGTTTTAAATTTCGTCCAGCGGGTTCATCATCTTTTTCCTCAATGGCAACCTCAGGTAATTTCTCCTCCTGTTTTTGGTCGTTATGCTCGGGGATGTCATATTTATTTTCCATGATTCAATTTGTTTGTTATCATAAGTAGAACAGCGGTGGACTGTAAATCGTTGAGTTAGGCCAATTTTTAATTCATATAAAAGACCTGTTTTGTGGCACTGAGCGCGCGATGTGAATAAATAAAACGGTAAAGCATTGTGTTTTTTCGAGTATTTGCATACATTGCGGCTATATTTAACGCGATAAACCTAAACAACCTGTAAACGCTGCGTTTACAAATAATTTTGCGTTGAACGAAGTCTATAATAAATAATTGAGCACTAAATGAAAAGAAGAACTCTTATCGGAACATTGGTAGCTGGATGTATGATGTTGGCTGTTAATCCAACATTTGCACAACAGAAAGCTGCAAAAAAGGAAATTGGTCTACAGTTATATTCTGTACGTGAAGAAATCGGGAAAAACCCGAATTTCGACCAGATTCTACAAAAGATCTCAGCATTGGGTTATACAGGAGTAGAAGCCGCTGGATACAAGGATGGTAAATTATATAACCTGAGCCCACAAGAGTTTAAGGCAAAAGTAGAAAAAGCTGGAATGAAAGTAATTTCATCACACGCAACGAAGACTTTATCAGAAAAGGAGCTTGCCTCTGGAGATTTTACGGAATCGCTAAAATGGTGGGACGAATGTATTGCTACACATAAGGCAGCGGGAATGAAATATATTGTTACGCCGTGGATGGATGTGCCTAAAACACTTAAGGATCTGGAAACGCAATGTCGCTACCTTGATGCTGTGGGTGCGAAATGCCGTCAGCAAGGAATCGTATACGGATACCACAACCACTCGCATGAGTTTAGAAAAGTGGAAGATAAAGTGATGTACGATTATATGATAGAGCATACAAATCCTGAGCATGTATTTTTTGAGATGGATGTGTATTGGGCCGTAATGGGACAAGTTAGTCCTGTTGATTATTTCAATAAATATGCCGGCAGATTCAAGGCTTTGCACATTAAGGATCATCGTGAGATTGGTCAAAGTGGTATGGTCGGTTTTGATGCAATTTTTAACAATTCAAAAGTTGCTGGCCTGCAATATATTTTTGTTGAGCTGGAAGAAACACGTAACGATATTTACACCGGTTTACAACAAAGCATTGATTATCTAAAAAAAGCTTCTTTTGTAAAGGCTAGCTACTTAAAATAGCCCGAAATCGGGAGAAAATTGACCCAGTTGAGACAATTCTCCGTTTGATAGATTTATTATTTTTCGTTAACTTGAATGTAATAAAAAGGGATTTTTTATTGAATTAAATTAGACCATATGAAACGGATTATTGTTGCCACAGACTATGCTGAAGAGGCCGAACATGCCTTAAAGTTTATTATGGAAGTTTTCGCAGGAAAAGAATACGAGCTCGTTTTATTTTCTCTTCAAAATCCTTCCATCCATGCGATGAACGCTCGACTTTCTCCCGATTCTATGTTCAAGATTTTTGAACATCAAAGTAAGGTTTTACGACGTAAAGCCGAGGCTATTACTGCCGAAAGTGGTGTTTTGACTATTCCTTATCTGGCAGCAGGCTTGTTTTATGATCAGATTACCAAGTGCATCCATGAGACGAATGCCGATTTGTTGGTGATGGGAATGGCCAAACGTTCCTTTGACCAAGATATGCTTGGCAATACGACCACGGCAGCCATTAGTAAGTTAAAAATACCAATCCTTTCAGTTCCGCTTGGCGCAAAATTTACGGGTTTGGAGCATATTCTTTTTGCCTGTGATATTGTTCGTGGTGTGCAAAAGGAAATTCTTGAAAAAGTAAAGGATTTTGCAGCTGAATTTGATGCGGTATTAGAGGTTCTCAACATTCGTAAGACAGTGGAGCAGCTAAATGAGGAAAAAGGAAAAGAAACACGGGAAACCATCAACGACGTGATGGGAATCGTAAGTTATTACTACAAAAATGTAACGTCCAATGAGGTCGTAAAAGCTATCCGGGACGAGGTAAAAGAAAGCAGTACGGATCTGTTGGTTATGATCCCCTATAGGTACGGTTTTTGGAGCTCATTGACCCATCGAAGTAAGACGCGTATGATGGCCTCGGGGCTGGATGTTCCTTTGCTGACAATCTCGATCTAATTCTTTTTAACTATAAAAGCCCAGGTGAGCTGAGATCAACTGGGCTTTATCTTGATTGTACTTATTGAAATAGCGGGAGTATCTTATCCCAAATTTGCTGGTAGGCTTTATTGTTCCGGACGATTCCCTTATCTTCATCATAATAATTAGGTGCGTCAAAACTCCCGCCTTTACGCCTTTGTATTGAAAATATATTTAGAACTATTTTTGATCTTTTAGCTTGTAAAGGGCTGATCAGGAAGTTGAAAATTAATTTTTCTCCTTCTTTATTGCTTAGGAGATTATTGTTTTCAAGATATGTACTGGTTTGAATAAATCCCGAAGGCCGATCGAGCTGTACAATAAAATAACCACCATCCTGAAGCACTTGTATTATCTTGCTGTATGCCGAATCACTTGCGATCGGGATAGTTTTAGTACGGTCTGGATTTTGTGCCAACAGGGGGCTGGAAAAAATAAATACATAAGCAATCAACATCAAGGAGAATTGGATTAAATGTTTCATATTACCGAATTATAGATCTTATCAAGTTAATACTTTAATTTAACAATTTTATTTTTGGCGACAGCTTAGGTAGTCATGCTATTATTTAATTCGTATACCTAATATTTTTAGACTACGTTCTTCCTGATCTAAGGTTGCTATATTGGGTAGGTTAGCCCATTCCGTGAAACCCATTTTTTCAAATAATGCAATGCTTGGAAGATTGTGTGCAAAGATAAATCCCAATAAGGTATGTACGCCTAAATCTGGAGCTTTATCAATGCAGTACTGGAGAATCTGTTTACCCAGGCCTCGACCACGCTGCTGTTCATCCAAATAGATACTGATTTCTACTGTTGCGTCATAAGCTGGACGACCATAGAAAGATTGAAAACTTACCCAACCAAGTATCTGGTTATTTTCATCTTCTATCAGCCACAGAGGTCTTTTCGAAGCGTTATGTTCGTCAAACCATTTTTGTCTACTGGTAACAGATACCGGGGCAGTGTCTGCAGTAACCATGCGGGAGGCTATTGTAGAGTTGTATATTTCTACTATGCGTGGTAAATCATGTTGTGCTGCGTCGCGAAATTTTAATTGATTCATGGTTTGTACTGTTTAATTGTTGTTTGGACGACTCTGATATGCTGCCCGAAGATAGCTTGTGTTGCGAATAGCAAGCAGATAAAAAGAATGAATTTCATGGCGATCGGCTATGTATTAAATCTGTTTTTGTCAAACTTAGATAAATTGCTTTTTATATGCAATACAATTACCCTTCATAAAGGTAACAATTCATACATGTGAGACATTTCTTGTTGTGCTTCTGGCTGGTTTATATCGATCACAGGGGTAAATTACACGATTTCTGTGTTTTATGAGTAAAATTTACACTAATTTGAACAAATATTTCACTATATAGTGTTATTTTTTTCTCATCTTAGATCATTCAACGAAGAGACATCAGCGTTATTGATGATAGATCTTAGCGAAATAGCTTGTCTTTTCGTTTAGTTATACAGGAACTTTTCTAAGCAGGAATTTTTCACCGAGTTCCGGTCGCCATAAAATCACTAAAAAATTAGCTAAGAAGGATCTAGGGAAGAGATTGGCTAGCAGCTATGCTGTTAGCTACTTTTTTGAATACAACGAATCAATTATGAACGCATTGCAAGCTGTACCTAAAATCCGAATCCGTTCAATGGATGTTATGCGTGGTTTCACGCTGTTCTTGATGCTATTTGTCAATGACTTGTTTATTCCAGGTGTACCTAAATGGCTGGTTCATTCGGAAGCAGAAGAGGACGGAATGGGATTGGCGGATTGGGTATTTCCGGGATTTCTTTTTATGGTTGGAATGGCAGTGCCTTATGCTGTTGCGGCCAGGGAAAAGATGGGTTCATCGACAAAGGTCATTTTTGTTCATATTCTGTTCAGAACATTGAGTTTATTGCTTATTGGTGTATTGATATTGAATGGTTCGCGAGTTGATCCACAGCTGACGGGGATGTCACATTTGTTGTGGTTGGCACTGCTATATGTATTCGTTTTTCTGATTTGGAATCATTATCCGAAGGACATGCAATATCAGTCCATTTATAAGGGGCTGCGTGCAGTTGGTATCATGGGGATCATTTATCTCCTGTATATTTTCAAAGCGTCGGATGGAAAAGGCTTGGAAGTAGGGTGGTGGGGGATTTTAGGGCTGATTGGATGGGGATATTTTGCCGCGGCTTCTATTTTCTTATTGAGCAGGGGAAAGATAATTGTGGTTGTATGTGGTTGGTTGCTGTTTTTGGTACTCAATATGCTGAGCCAAATGGGATTTAAAGTTGAATTCCCTGGTGCCGGAAGATATTTACATGTTCTTCTAGCTGGCAATATACCCTGTATTGTGCTGTCCGGAACAACCATAGGGATGCTTATGAAACGTTATGCGGCAAATCCGCGGATATTGTTGCGTTTTTTGCTGATTATTGGTTTGATTTGGCTAGTTGCAGGTTTTGTATTGCGTTTTTGGTTTATTTTATCCAAAATCCATGGTACGCCGAGCTGGGCATTGGTTTGTTGCGGGATTAGCGTATTGCTTTTGATACCACTTTATTATTTCATTGATGTGAAAGGCTACCATCGCGGGATAAGATTGTTTGAGGAGGCCGGAAAGAACTCATTAACGACCTATCTTGCTCCTGATCTGATCTACTTTGTCTGTTGGGGTTTTCATCTTCCACTGTTCTTTTATAAGCAATCGGATTATATGAGCTTAGCTATTGCCGGTTCATTGTTTTGGGCTTTAGCCATGTTGTGGTATGCAATCTTGCTAAAGAAGCTACATATTTATCTGAAACTTTAGTTAGCGAGTAAGCATCAAATGTGAATGCTTTACGGATTATATTTTAGGACGATCAATATCATCTAGAAACAAAATAAGAAGCTATTATGGAATGTAAATTGAAATCAATATTTAGTCAGACCTTCACTGTTCTGTTATTGACTTTATTGTTGTATCCTAGTGTAAGTTGTGCACGAGCGAAAAACAAAAAAGTTGTTATCGCCTATGTCACTTCCTGGTCTAAAGTGATGCCTGATCCGACTTATCTGACGCATATCAATTATGCTTTTGCACATGTCAGCGACAGCTTTGACGGCCTACGTATAGATAATGAATCCAGATTGAAGGCTATTACGGATCTTAAGAAAACACATCCACATCTCAAGGTATTGCTGTCCGTTGGCGGCTGGGGAAGCGGTCGGTTTAGCGAAATGGCTGCTAATGAATCTAATCGGCAAAAGTTTGCCAAAGACTGCTGGCGTGTGATGAGGGCGTTTAATCTTGATGGTATTGATATCGACTGGGAATATCCAACGAATTCTTCTGCAGGGATCTCGTCTTCTTTAGCGGATACGGAGAATTTCACCTTGCTCATGCACGATATCCGCAAGGCTATTGGTAAGAAGAAACTGTTGACTTTGGCTTCTGTTGCGAACGGTAAGTATATTGCTTTTGACAAGATTAAGAATGATGTGGATTTTGTGAATATTATGACTTATGATTCGGGTCATCCGCCTTATCATCACGCGAGTTTGCACCGTTCACCTTTATCTGGACATACAACTTGTGTGGAGGCCGTTAAGGCTCATATCGAAGGCGGTATGCCTGTTGAAAAATTGGTGCTGGGAATTCCATTCTATGGTCGAGGTAATAAAACTGAAGTCAAGGGTTTTATCGATTATAAAGATCTGCTTTCACTTCAGGGCTTTGAGCAGAAATGGGACGATGAGGCTAAAGCGCATTATCTTGTCAACGATAAAGGGGATTTTGTACTGACTTATGAAACGCCAGAATCGATTGCACTTAAATGCGATTATGTACACACGACAGGACTACTCGGTGCGATGTACTGGGAATATGCGGGAGATACAGCAGGAGGTGTCTTACGGGATGCCGTCTACAAAGGTATTCTAGAATAAACAAAAAAGCCTAACTCACGTTAGGCTTTTTTGTTTGTGGAGGTCACGAGAGTTCAATAGAACTTTTAGTGCCTTTATTACAGTTCATTAAGAAGATAAAAACAGGCGAATAGAATGATATGGGATTACCCTATGTGGTTCTATTTGCCTGTTTTCGTTTATCTAAATTTTAATGTAATGAAAAATGTAATTTTGTTTTTTGTAATCAAGATGAATATAAATTTCTGTTTATGAATCAGTCAAGTATCTATAGTCAAAAGTTCCTTGTCTCGTCCGATAATAGGTTTACATTTTGAAACTTTAGAAAAGTTATATAAATTCGAATAAAATGTACTGGATTTCCCTTAGTTAATGATTGCTTAATGAAAGAAGAATATTTAGTACATATAAGCTATCTAATTTAGCACACCAATGAAAGCCGGACTTTATAATTCTTCTAGTGACGAAGAACTTATTTCCCTTTTAAAGGAAAGGGATTATTACGCATTTTCCGAAATTTATGCCCGTTATTGGAATAGACTTTATATTCAGGCTTACAAAGTGCTGAAAAGCAGCGATGAATCCTGCGATGTAGTACAGGATGTTTTTACCAATATTTGGGTAAAAGCAAAATCATTGGAAATAAAAAATGTTGACGCTTATCTTTTTTCCGCGGTCCGCTATAAATCCATAAAAGTTATTACAAGTTCCAACAAAAAGGAGGTATTTGTGTCGGAATTAGCCAAGCTCGGTGAGGGAGTAACTAACGATAACGCGGAAGAACAATTATTATTTAAGGAAGCCCATATTTCACTTGAGTATGAGATCTCACAGCTTCCACCAAAAATGCAGCATGTTTACCGCAAAGGGAAAATCGAGGGACTCAGCTATAAGCAGATTGCAGAGGAAATGGGTATTTCTGAAAACTCTGTTAAAACAACAATGTTTAGGGCAATGGAGCAGTTGAGGAAGAAATTGACACCCTATATGGGGCTACTTTTATTTTTTTTAAAATAATTTCAGATCACATGTATACCTTTTTGGTTTTGAAGCCTCATTATAATAAAGCTCATAAACCAAATGGATCAAAAGGAACTTGACAAACTCTTACAAAAATATATCAATGGACTCTGTTCCATTGAAGAAAAGAAACTTGTTGAAGATTTATATCAGCGATATCTTGACCAGGAATATGATGAACCTGACCTGACTGGTGTCAAGGAAAGGATATTTTCCCAATTGCCCAATAATGAAACTCAGGTTAAACCACTTGTTCTTTCCTGGCTTTGGAAGGCTGCTTCAATAATCGCCATAATTGGTGTGGGATTATATTTCTATTTGCACAGTCCATCTGCTGATCCGAATAATCTTAGGGTTATTGTACCTGGTGGAAATAGTGCGCTGATCCAACTGGCAAATGGAAAATCAGTGGACCTCAACAAAATTAGGATTGGTGATTCTGTTGTATCATCGGATATGGTCATTGTTAGATCAGAGGACGGTACGGTACAGTATAAGGCTATTGAATCTAAAAATAGCGCTGCTGAAAAATGGAATACTGCAATAGCGCCTAGAGGTGGTCAGTATTGTCTAGTTCTGGCCGATGGATCAAAAGTATGGTTAAACTCAGACTCCAGGCTTAAATTTCCAAATATGTTTCCAGAAGGTGAACGTAGCGTAGAAATTGTTGGAGAAGCATATTTTGAAATTGCTCCAAATAAACAGAAACCTTTTTATGTAAAGTCCAAAGGCCAACTTATTAAAGTGGTAGGTACCCATTTCAATGTCTCCGCCTATCCGGAAGATAAAAATACCTATACCACATTGCTCGAAGGAAAAATTATTCTCAAACCTGAATCTGCTGAATCAGTAGTCATGGCCCCTGGTGAGCAGGCTGTATTTTCAGGAAGTTCCATCCTAGTCAACCAGGTTGAAGCGGTGGACTATGCAAGCTGGAAGGATGGATTTATCCGATTCAATGATGAAAACATTAAGGATGTAATGGCTAAACTCGAAAGATGGTATAGTATTGAAGAAGTGAATTACATTGGTGACGTCAGTAATGAGGTATTTACGGGGAAATTCAACCGTAAGAAAAATATAGACCAAATATTAAAAAGCCTGGAAAAAACTGGAGGAGTCCATTTCAAAGTGGAAGGAAGGAGGGTAATAGTTATGCCTTAATTCCTTCTTTTTAAACTTAGGGCTTATCGGCAGCAACCGAAAGCCCTAAGTTTTAGTTGCTGGTCAATCGAATTATTTTATTAACCGAAGTGATGAGTTCGAAATCATGTTCACTTCAATAACAACGTAAAATCAAATGTACAAAAATTATTTTTTTAATAAAGTACAGTGGAGGTGCTGTGTCTTTAAATTTCTGCTAACTATGAAATTAACAGCCTTGTTTCTTGTTTTGGCCACAGTACATATCAGTGCAAAAAGCTTTGGGCAAAAGGTTACGCTCAAAGAGAAAAATACAACACTGGAGAAGATCTTCAATAAAATAAGTGCTCAAACCGGATATGATTTCTTATATACCAAAAAGTCCATTGGAAAAAGTGACAGAGCATCTATTGAAGTTGAAAATGTCGATTTATCGCAGGCGCTTACACAGTTGCTGAAAGAGAAATCATTAAAGTTCAGTATTGAAGATCAGATCATCGTCGTTACTAAGTCAAGCTCAGCAAGTCAGGCAGGATCGACTGGAGGTGAAAATTTGGTGCAGACTAATGATATTAATGGGAAGATATCCGACAGAAAGGGAGCTCCTGTCGCTGGCGCAACAGTTCGGTTAAAAAGAACCGGGCAAAGTATCGCAAGTAATGAACATGGGATTTTTCTGCTCAAAGGAGCCAGGATTGGAGATGAGCTTATCGTTTCTTATACGGGATACGAAACAGTTACAATGCCGATCACAAGTTATGAGAGTCTTACCATTATTCTTAACGAGACGATTCAGGAACTGGATGAAGTTGTCCTTGTGGGATATGGCGCCGTAAAAAGAAAGGATTTAACGGGAGCCGTCTCGACTATTTCAGGTAAAATATTTGCCAATATGCCCGTAATGCGGGTTGATCAGATGATGCAGGGGCGAGCATCAGGTGTGGACGTTAAGTCAAGTAATGGAGCGCCGGGTGCTGGAACTTCAATCCGCATCCGAGGAGCTCGGTCTATCAGTGCCACAAATGAGCCTTTATATGTTGTGGATGGCCTGATCGACGCTACAAATTTAAATACGCTCAACCCTGAAGATATAGAATCCATAGACATTCTGAAAGATGCTTCAGCGACAGCGATCTATGGCTCAAGGGCGGCAAATGGTGTGGTATTGATCACGACGAAACAGGGGAAAGCAAATCAGGATAATACCAATGTCAGCACGATAACCGGTATCCAGCAACTTCCAAAAAGATTAAAACTGATGAATGCACGTCAGTTTACCCAATTTATTAACGAGTCAAGACTGGATCAAAATCGTGCTGTGGTATATCCAAACATAGATTCTGTGATAAATATAGTTGGTGAAAAAGGTACAGATTGGACCGACGAAACGATGCGGACAGGTATCTATCAGAGCTATAACGCGTCAACAAGCGGTGGTTCAGAAAAATTTACCTATTTTATTTCGGGGAATATGATCGACCAGAAAGGGATCGTCAAAGGTACTGATATGGCCAAATTTCAGGGACGTATCAATATGAATAAACGGTTTTCAGACCAAATCCGGATGGGCTTAAATCTCAATGCATCGAGATATAAGATTAATTCGGGGAATGTGAATTATGGTGCTAATGCCGGTTGGCCAAGTTCGATGATTACTTTGCCCCCCACAATGCCTGTACGGAAACCTGATGGTAGCTTTGAGTCTTATAATCCGATATGGTACTCGGGCGGCGATGTGGATACACCACCAGTAGTAGCGGAGCTTACAGAGAATGCTAATACTGTAAATGACCTCCAGGCTAATTTATTTATCGAAGCTGAACTGATCAAAGGCTTGAAACTTAAATCTGCTTTTGGAACATCCTTGTCAAATAATAAAAATGTTTATTTCGTTCCTTCGTTTATGCCGTCTAAGATTGCGACAAAAAACACAACGGCTAATGCTTCATCTGGGATGGGTACTTCGACATATTGGCTGAACGAAAATACGCTGAATTATGATCGAAACTGGGATCTTCATCATCTAAATCTTTTAGGCGGTTTTACCATGGAAAATCGCCAGAATAGTACAATGGGTATTTCAGTGACGGGACTGACAGATGACATTATGAAGTATAACAATTTCGCATCTGCAGATCAGGTAAACAGAACTGTTTCTTCTAATGCAGAAAAGAATTCAAGAGTGTCCTACCTCGGTCGTATAAACTATGATTTTGATAGTAAGTATTATCTTACAATGAGTGGCCGTTATGATGGTGCATCCAATTTTGCAATGAACAATAAATGGGGATTCTTTCCGTCGTTTGGCGTAAAATGGCGCGTTTCCAATGAATCTTTCTTTAAGGAATCAGAGGTCAAAAAAACAATTTCCGACATGGGTTTTAGGTTCAGTTATGGTAAATCCGGAAATCAGGGGATAGGAAATTATCAGTCTCTTGCTACGCTGGCTCCAAATTCCAAAGGCTATATCTTTGGAGAGAATCCGGTTTTGGGATATACGCAATCCTCGATGGATAATCCGAATCTCACTTGGGAGACATCCTCACAGATCGATCTTGGTTTTGATATGAGTTTATGGAACGGAAGGTTGACTATTGATGTCAATTATTATAAGACCAATACGAAAGATCTTCTATTAAATGTACAGATACCCCAGCAAACCGGATTCAGCTCACGATTGGTAAATTTGGGTAAAACTGTTTCTCAAGGGTTTGAACTGATGGTTTCTGGCGACATGATTGCACATAAAGATTTCAATTGGAAATCTACATTGACGCTATCAACAAATAGTCAGGAAATCAAAGATATTGGCCCACTTGTCATGGTATCTATTGATAATAATGGCTATGGTGCCAATACGAATTATTTAAAAGTAGGTGTCCCAATTGGAGCCAATTTTGGAGCTATTTATGGCGGAGTATGGCACAATCAACAAGAGATTGACGAAGAACTTGCCCGCACAGCAGGAAGCCGGAAATTAGTTTCACCTTCTGGTTTCTATAAACCCGGTAAGCCACGATATGTAGATCAGAATGGAGATGGTCTACTGAATATCGACGATTATATGTATCTGGGCACTCCAAATCCTAAGCTCTATGGTGGATTTGGAAATACATTTACCTACAAAAATTTATCACTTGACCTTTTTCTACAATACAACCAAGGAAATACCATGTACAATGCCATTGAATTTTTTATGGGTAGCGGAGCCGAATTTACAAATCAGTTTGCTTATATGGCCGACCGATGGACACCCTCAAATACCGGTTCGGATATACCAATGGTTAATTCAAGAGATAATGTACCAAGTTCACGTTTTCTTCATGATGCATCTTTTATTCGCTTAAAGAGCCTTCAACTAAGTTATAACCTCAAGAGCCTTTTTCCAAAAACCTTCAAATCCGCATCGGTGTATGTAACTGGAACAAACCTTTTGTTGTTGACAAAATATAATGGTTTCGATCCTGAAGTGAATGGTGGTGGAACAAGTTCTACGATTAGGGCGAAAGACGATGGTACATATCCTAATGCACGTACTTATGCATTGGGAATTAATGTTGGGTTTTAATGAATAAATTATGAAAAGGATATCAATAAATATATATAAAGCAATAGTATGTGTGAGTCTGCTGGGATTTTCATCTTGTACCAAAACGTTGGAAGAGGATCCTTATAGTAAAATTTCCCCGAATCAATTTTTTACTTCTGAGGCACAGTGTATTCAGGCCATCAATGGCGTATATTCCGGATTGAGCGAGTTATTTGGCCAGGAAGATCTGTGGAAGTCTATCGAGCAAGGAACAGATCTTTTACTCTATGTACCTACAAATGATTTTAATCAGGAATATACATTTACTGCTGCTTCACCCGGAAATGTAACTGGAATCTGGAGAAAATGTTTTGCTTCAATAGCCAATGCCAACATGGTTATTAACCGTGTCGGCAAATCAAACGTTACTGAAGCAACAAAGAATAGAGTATTAGGAGAGGCTCTTTATCTACGATCACTTTATTATTATATGCTTACCAATTCTTTTGGTAATGTTCCAATGTGGACTGAGGAATTGCCTGTAGATCAGGTAAGCGTATTACCCCGTACACCATTGGAAATCGTTCATGAACAATTAAAAAAGGATCTTCTGCAGGCAGCGAACTATTTGCCTGATACCTATCCAAGTTCCGAAGTGGGCAGGGCGACAAAAGGCGCGGCTATGGCTTTACTGGCAAAGATCTGTCTTTTTGATGGGAAATGGGCTGATGCGGCTAAATATGCTCAACAGGTTATTGATCTTGGCATTTATCAGCTTGTAGATTATGATAAGCTATTTGATCCAAATTTGAAATTCAGGAATAACAAGGAGTCTATTTTTGAAATACAATATCTTCGTGTTTCTTCTTCTAACTCCAATATTGTCACAAACTATTACTATACATGGTTTATGCCAACAAAAGATGCCAATAATAAAACCTATGCAGGTGTTGATTTCGGCTCGAATGTATTTCGTGGTTATGAGAACTATTATCCATCAAGCGTGTTGGTTGGTATGTTTGAGGATGGTGACAAACGAAAAGAAGTAACGCTGGCAAGTGGCTATAACGGCCAGACCTTTTCGCGTAATCTGAAACCGGGACGTCCTTGGTTCGGTGCCAAGTTTTGGGATTTTCAAGCTAATGATCGTAATAGCGGAAAGAATCTTTATTTTCAACGGTACTCTGATGTACTCCTTATTCTTGCCGAGGCTCAAAATGAACTTGGAAATGCTCCCGAAGCTTTGAATTGGATTAATAAGGTCCGTTTAGAACATGGAGGACTACAGAAACCATTGAGCAACCTGAGTAAGGACGAGATTCGCTTACAAATATTTAAAGAACGTGGAATCGAGTTTGTAGGAGAATTTCAACGCAAATGGGATCTTGTCCGCTGGAAGAAATTGGTTGAAGCTGTTAAATCTGCAGCAAACGACAACCCTCTAGGAGCAAAAAATGTAAAAGATTTTCACGGTATATTTCCGATACCGGAAGCTGAAATCACTAAAAATCCTAATCTCTTACCACAAAATCAAGGTTATTAATTTTTTATAACATGAAAAGAATATTATTTTTTATTGCAGCTGCATTTATGGTGTCCTGCAAAAATAGTAACAACCTATCTTTGACTTCTCAAGATAACTTAACTTCCGTTGAAAACGCTCAGTCCTATTCTGTTGCAGCAGGAGATGACTGGATCTGGACTGGCAATCAAGCTACCAACATGATTGAAATCTATGATCCCGCAGTTGCCGATTGGAATTTGACGACAGCTTTAAAATGGTCATGGAAACCGACACTTGTCAAAGGGTATTCCCAGTATGCAATTGACCATTGGGGACTTCCTACAGATTTTAAGGTACGCAAAGTTGACGCCTGGGGTGGCAACCATCTCGTTGCATCCTGTTCCAGTGGTTTGATCACTATTGCTTCTTATCCATCGGGAGTGAAAAAATGGGCGTATAATCTTGGGTATAATCCTCATGGCGTTGAACTACTTCCAAATGGAAATATTGCTGTTGCGGCAACGGATAGAGATTCTGTTTATTTATATGCTTCTTCAACAGGTACAGATAATCTGGCGCATGCGGCAGTGAAGCTTAATAAGGCACATGCTGTCGTTTATGATCCTTTAGAAAATATTCTTTGGGCCACTGGAAATGATTTTGTAATAGCAATGCAGGTAGGAGGTACCGATGCTGCACCAACTTTGACTGAACTACCTGCACGAAGGGGGTATCTAAATACAACAAGCAGTAAAAACCCATTTGGACATGATCTGGGAAGGGATCTTGCCGATGACAATGTGCTTTGGGTATCAACAAATGGAGGAGTGTACAATTTTAATAAAACCACTAAAATATTTACTGATGGTCCAGGGGATACAACTGGCATTAATAAAACTATGGTGAAGTCAATAAGTAGACAGCAATCAGGATTATTTGTTCTTACTAGACCGGATTCAGAGAAAACAACTGTACTTCCTGATCCTGTGACCAGCCCGGTATGGTGTACCCGATACGTTGATATCTATTCCAGTTCTGGCGTTTTCCAATACTATAGGACTAAATCTGGAGCCAAATTTTATCGAGCAAAAATATTCCGCACACCATATTGATCAAAATGAGAGAGTTTAATTTAATCATAATTATCTGTGTATTGATCAATATTTCAGTTTTCGCACAAATCTCAGTTGTTCCATACCCAAATAATGTGATAATCGGAAACGGAAAATTTGTCCTATCTTCTAATACTAAAATTAAAAGTATCGGAAATACAAGGGGTGCTTCTGAGTTGCTGGAAAAGTTGATACAAGGCCTTGAACAGGACAAAGGGGGAATACAGAATACCATCCTAGTTAAGGAAGGAAAAACTGGTCATTCTTCAGATGAATCGTATAAACTTGAGGTTGGCGAAAATCAAATAGAAATTGTAGGAGAAGAGAAGGGGCTTTTTTATGGGGTTCAGACACTTCTCCAGCTTATTCCAAATAAAAAAAGTGATCATGTTGCTATTCCTGCGGTGAAAATTCTGGATAGTCCCCAATTTAGTTATAGGGGATTGATGCTAGATGTATCGCGTCATTTCTTCACTGTCGATGAGATAAAATGGGTACTTGATCTAATGGCGAGGTACAAACTGAACGTATTTCATTGGCACCTGACTGACGATCAGGGCTGGCGAATTGAAATAAAGAGCCTTCCCAAACTGACCGAAATTGGAGCGAGAAGAGTTTCCAGAACCGGTCATTTCGGTACTGATATGCTTCCCCCACAACAGGACGAAAAAGCTGATGATATCGGATTTTATACGCATGAGCAGATCCGAGAGATCGTGGAATACGCTAGATTCAGAAATATAGTTATCCTTCCGGAGATTGATATGCCGGGACATGCAATGGCTGCTATTGCGTCTTATCCCTTTCTTTGTGTGACTGGAGATACCACGATAAAGGTAAATCCAGGAAGTAGCTTCGCCAGATGGTTTGGAAATGGTCAATATGAAATGTATACAGACAATTCGCTCGATCCTACAAAGGAAACTACTTATAATTTTATTGATCAGGTTTTGAGTGAAATTGCTGACCTGTTCCCATATGAATATATTCATATCGGTGGGGACGAATGTTTCAAAGGTTTTTGGGAGAAATCACCTCATGTTATAGCTTTTATGCAACGGAACAATATAAAGGATATGAAAGCTCTACAGGGTTATTTTATTTCTCGACTACATAAAATCGTGGAAAGCAAAAAAAAGAAGATGATCGGATGGGATGAAATACTTGAAGGGAATACCAATGGAGAATTTTCAGTGATGAACCGGTTTGATGAAAGGACACTTGATGAGCAACTTTCTAAAAAGCATCCGGTTATTTTAGCATCAAGTAAATATGGACTCTATTTTGACTATGCCCAGAGTAGTTCCAAACAAGAACCGATTAATCATGGTGGAAACTACCCGTGGTCAAGTTCCTACCAATACAATCCTTTGAATGATGAAACTACTATGAATAGAAAAGATCTGATCCGTGGGGTAGAAGGTTGTATCTGGACTGAACATATCTATCATATCAGTAAATTACAGTATATGATATTACCTCGAATTTTGGGACTTGCCGAAACTGGTTGGACATCGAGTTGTCAGAAGAATGTTGAGACTTTTAAAATAGAGCGTTTGCCATATCAGTTAGCATACTTTGATCGAAAAGGCTACAATTATTGTGCATATTCCGCACTATAC
>NZ_DKSP01000185.1:0-5061 GCF_002472745.1 Sphingobacterium sp. UBA7253
ATTAATCAAAGCAATAGCCGTTTTATTGGTTCTCAATTTATCGGGGCTTATGACTCCGCCGGGCAGCAGCAATCCATCGTACTTATCCTCTTCTGCCTCCTGAAGAGCAACATCGACAGGATAATCATTTGACCACTCATCACCATTTTTTGCGCGAACTTTTCCTTTAGCCGGTGATATAATGTCTGTTTTGGCGCCTGCATTTTCCAGCGCTTCTTTGGGACTGGTCAATTCGATTTCTTCAAATCCATCTGCTACCAATATGGCAATCCGCTTATTTTTTAAATTTTCCATAGCTAAAGTTTGTTTGTATTATATGTTTTTTGTTCTTAAAGAGAACGGATCTAAACCTACGAAGGTTTGATATAAATTACTTTCGAGCTGGGTTTTGACAATTACCATAATGAGAAGTTAAAGTTGATTTTGAATTTAGATATCGATAAGTGCAAAGCATGTATCGTCGCCATGATGAGCTTTCAGTACAGGTACTGCCACATTATAAATCGGTATTCCGGCGGGGGATAGGGCTTTGAATTTCCCCGCATGCGCATGCCCATGAAAGGCAGCAGTAACTTTACGCCGCTGGAGCGGCTCCATTAAATGTGTTGAGCCTAAGAATGGATAAATCTGTTCGGGTTCACCCAATACTGTTTCCGCTATAGGTGCATAATGGAGTAAAGCGACTTTTTTTATAGCTGCATGCTCTTGCTCTAACCTTGCCAAGGCACGGTCCAGTAGCAATGATTCGTTTACAGCTTCCTGCACAAAACTTTTCATGGCATCTTCGCCGAACATCGACAACATATAACGGTCAAACCCACCACCAAATCCTTTTACGCCGGCAAAACCAATATTTTCGATTACGATTGCTTCGCCGTCCAAAACCGTAATTTTACTGTCGGTCAAAATTTGTCGAATCTGTTTCTGCCGGCCTTTTTCATAATCGTGATTTCCTAATACGGCGAGGACCGGAACTTTGATGGATTGAAGTTCGGCAACGAGTAATTCAGCTTCTTCTTCATCCCCCGTGTCGGTTAAATCACCACATAATAGCAGGACTTTTGCTTTTTCTGAAATTTCTTCAAATTTTGTTTTCCATTTTCCATGCTGGTTTGCATTCATATGTATATCGCCCAAAGCGGCTATTGTTGTCTTTTTATTCATCTCAAACAGTTTTTATGGTATATGATTTATAATCCCATTCTTTAATATCGATCTCATATTGTGTCTGGTCGATGAGCGGTCCAAGGCAAACTTTCTCTAAGCAAGGAGGCAGTTCATACTGGTCTGCTGCGCGCTTAATAAGCTGATCAAATAATTCCTTTGGTAGAATATCGCGATAGTCATGCGGATAGGTAAACTGAAAGATGAGCATTTGGGCCAACAAGAGGTGCCAATGTTGATCCATCCGGGATAATAAACGATCCCAGTCCAGTTTCTTCCCATATTTTAGCCAAATATGGTTTATATCGGCGCTATCGTGCCGCTCTCGGTTTTGCACATACAGTTTACACCAAACGAGTTCTTCTGCGGGTATATAACGTACGGTTTTATCAAACAACACTCCCTCAGGCCCCCTGTCAAACCAATCTTGTTCCACAGTACAATTGTGATTGACACTATCAAAAATAATGTCAATAAAATAGGGGGGCTTATAAATCTTGGCCAGCCATCTTACATCCGTCAATTCCGTTTTATAACCACTGGCGGCAAAATGCTTGAGAATTTTTGGGTATTCGCTGCTTTTGCAAAAAATATCCATGTCTTTCGTAGGCCGTATGATCCCTGTGTAGTGAAACATAGCCAAACCGCCACCTACCATAAATTGACATCCGTTCTCTTGTAGCAGTCTCAATGTATCTTGAAAGAAAGCCAAGCAATCCTCAGGTGGATTATCTAAATGAATCATATTGTCTACTTTTTCTTAAAGACAGTCAAATAAATGCAGTAGTTTGTTGATAGTCAATGAAAACGTATTATCCACCAGATTAATAGTAAAAGTACTCTATTTAAAAATTTTTGGAACTCGGAGGGCTCTTATCGATGTTCTGAAATAAAATGGTCTGAAATAAAATAGAGGGCTCATTGCCTGATGAAGTATGGATGGACATATCACAACGATCTAAACAGCATAGATATGGACAGTTTTTTTGGCTCTGGTGAGGATCTCACGATGTTACAGATGGGATCGCGCGCGTTTATTATGTTTATTATAGCGCTTTTTCTGGTTCGACTAGGAGGAATTCGAATTCTCGGCCGAAAGTCGGGTGTGGATTTCGTAATCATTATTATGCTAGGTGCAGTGTTGGCTAGAGGGATAGTTGGCGCCTCGCCGTTCCTGTCAACGGTGTTCGCTGGCTTTGTCATGATTATTTTCAATAAAATCCTGGCCCAGGTATCGGCCCGGCTTCCCTATTTGGGTAATATGGTAAAAGGTAAGCCGGCTGTTTTATACAAGAACGGTAAAATCCAATGGGATCAGATGGATCGACTGGGTGTAAGTCGCACAGATCTACTGACGAGCTTGCGGCTAGAAACAAACAGTAAGCACCTTGATGAAGTAGATATGGCTTTGATGGAGCCGAATGGCCGAATAAGCTTTACACTCAAGGAAAGAAAATAAATATTTAACAGATAACTCTTCCTGTGTAAAAACATATTGTGACGTCGAAAGGGATCACTTGAATCAAAGCCTATTGACACTTCACATAGCTAACCTGGGAAGGGGTAAAAAACATAAATAAAAGATAAGATTATGATAAAATATTTTTATTTGGTCATCGCATTTGCGGCAATAGCAATGTCTTGCGATAATAGGGCTAATAATAGCGAGGAAACTTTGATAGACACCGCAGTCAACCAAAATGGTCTACCGTTAGACAATATTCACCGAAGCCGCGGAAAAGATACGACAAAAAATGACGGGAGCGCAAAAGAAGGGGTGCCATTGGACAATCTGGATCGCGGTAAAAATACGGATTGACCCAGTTGTATCTTTGCGAACGATGGTGCAAAATTATTTACTTACAGAGCGATAATAGATCCAACCTGGTAACTGCTCCAATGGGTTTGGTATTTTCAGATCTATAAGAGTATTCAACCCTAGTTCTTGGGACAATTTTCCAAATGCATCTATGTCGTGAACGGGATAGAATATCGCGTGTTCATTGGGCATATCGACATTCCCTTGTAACCAGCGGTAGCCCTCGGCATGTAGATTGTCAATAAAGGTATCGGTAATAACCTCTAGGTAACGCATCATTTTGTTGATCCACATAAGTTCATCCTTCGCTCGCGTCGGATAGTGTTCATGTGTGAAATCGAGGATCAGTTGTTCGCCCTCCATGTCCCAGCCATCGCGAATCATTGCAAGCCCCATAGCCCTCACTTCTTCCTGATAAAAATCCTGCCCATAGCTCATTTTAATTTCGCCCGCAATAGGGCTGTCTTCTATTTTAGCACGTAGCGCCATTTGTCTATTAAGAAGTTCATGTATGTAGTCGAATGTCTGTTCCATGGTATGATAAGAATTAACGAAGGACATCGCCTTTATGGCTTTGTCCTTCGGAGTGAATAAATGAAATAAATATGCTTATTATTTTAATGTCGGTTTGAGCACTTTGTTCTTAACAGCTGGCGATGGCGCATTTGGTGTAATGTGCATATCACTTATCGAAGGATCTTAAGGCTGCATATTTTTAATTTGATCAAGATGTTTTTCAAATGCGGGAATTTTATCAGTAGCGAATTTCTTAAGGTCAGCATCTGTAATTGCTGTGCCTGTGCTCGCATCTTTGAAAAGTGAAATGGCATCCTGATGGCTCTTAACCATCAGATCGGTATAGATGCGGTCAAAACTTGCTGTGTCCGCATGATTGAGTTGGTCGATCATGGATTTATAATTTTGATCGTCACTCGTACTCAGCTGCCAATTTTTATTCTTTACAATGGTCGACAGTTCATTTCCTGCAGCAGTATGGTCGTCTGTAATCATCTGTGCATATTGTTTTATATTAGGGTTTTGTGATTTTGAGAGAGCAATGCTTGCTGTCTGCAGTTCGAAATTGTTGCTGGCCGTGGCTTTGCTGGCAAAGTCCAAGTCTCCAGGCTGTGGCTGAGCGGGTTTGCTGTCTTGCGCCTGAACAGTTAAAATGCAAGCAAAAATCACTAGCAGCGTTCCCAAAGTTTTTAAAAAGGTTTTCATAATGCTATTGTTTAATTGTTAACGATGTATGCTATTTCGGTTGTCATTTCCTTGTTTGTCCATAACTAATGATAGTAGAAGATGCTAAAATGGATAAGACGATACCGATGATATAAACATAGACTCCTTTATGTGTGTGTTTTAAATAGTGAACAGTGGTCGAGAAGCTAGGGTTTGGAACTGTTATATTTTACGTATTTAAATCGAAAACGGTGTTGTTTACGTAAATGCATCGTACAAATTCGTATTATACCATGATTAAAGCTTTTATGTCAATTTCGGAACATCAAAAATAAATTACTCAGCTAAACTAAAAACAGGCAGCTATGAAACAGTTGTTTTTTGGCTGGGTATCTCCGGTTCTTCCTCGGCAATGCCTAGGTCTATTTCTTCATCCGTTTTAGAATCTTCCTGATCAATTTCCGGTTGTTGATACGGTGTGTTTTCCGGTAGATCTTCTTCATGCTCGTCCGGAATATCGTTCGGAAGATTTTCGGGACCTGATTGTGATACGATCGTTGAACCGAGAATGGCCATACCTCGATGGGCATCCTGAGTTGTGCAATTTTTATTCATACTACATTTAATTTATAATCATTTGTTGGTGAACCACCGCTGTTGCTTGATCGTTAACTGTGTTAGTAAGCAATTTAGCATGATTTGTACGTTAATTGTAGCGTGGTTCTTCTTTTGGGGCCTTGTGTCGGAAAAACGTGTTTTTACTGGAGATATGTGGTAAATGCTTGATTTGGAAGTATCAGCGTGATTTGCTGAACGAAAAAAGTTTGAGATCTGTTTATTTGACGAACAGCTCTTCGGAGCATAAAACTTATTATTATGGCAACAACATCAGCAGA
>NZ_DKSP01000185.1:5144-13072 GCF_002472745.1 Sphingobacterium sp. UBA7253
CAAAACAAGCACAAAATCAGGTAGCACATCAACTTCAGCATCTGCTTCGGAAGGAAGAAAGCTACGTGCCGAGGCAGGTGCAGCAAAAGATTTAGCGGAATTATTTGAAGATGGTCTAAAAGATATTTACTGGGCTGAGAAAGCGCTGACAAAGGCACTTCCTAAGATGGAAAAAAATGCAAGTTCAAAACAATTGAAATCTGCTATTTCTAAACATTTGGCGGAAACAGAAACGCATGTGGGGCGCCTCGAACAATGTTTTGAGTTTATAGGAGTGAAAGCAAAAGCTGAAAAATGCGAAGCGATGGCGGGCTTGGTTGAAGAAGCAGAAAGCCTTATGAAAGAAACAGAAGTCGGGTCTGTTCGGGATGCCGCTATTATTGCTGCGGCTCAAAAGGTGGAACATTATGAAATTGCTACTTATGGCACACTGGCGGCTTTTGCAAAAGTGCTGGAACATAAGGATGCTTTGAAATTGCTACTTGAAACACTGGATGAGGAAAAGAAATGTGACGAAGATCTAAGTGCGCTGGCCGATACAAATCTTAATTCGAAAGCTAAATAGGTAGCTGTCTATAACACGATTGTGAAAACCGAAGAAAATGATCAGTAAGTGTGTTGCTAAAAGCACCTATGTAAAGAAAGTATAAAAGGCTCAATCCAATTTTGCTGGGACTTTTCCAAAAAATGAGCTATGAAATACTCTAATATGGGAAGCACGGCTTTACAATTTATAATAATCCCCATTACGGGGATTTATTTTTTTATCATTAATAATTTGAAATGCTAATCCGTCTTGTCTGTTCTGTTACCGTCTGTGGCGGCGTGTCTTTCTTTTCGAGCCTTCATTTTAAAAGCGTGATTTTCCTTTGCGGCATCAATTGAATGTGTGCAGGTAAGGTCACCTTCCTGAAGCGCCAATTTAGCGACGTGGGCATAAAATTTTGCAAGCTGATCAAGTTCTTCTTCACTGAGATCTTCCAAATTAACCATTCTATTGCTAGTGCCCTCGTGAGAGGCAATCAATTCATTGAGCTTGAGGTGGATTGCCTTTGAATCCTTATTCTGCGATTTTTGAATAAGAAATACCATTAGAAAAGTAACAATGGTCGTACCTGTATTGATGACCAGTTGCCAGGTTTCAGCGTAGTTAAATATGGGACCACTCACTGCCCGATAACTGTAGATGTTGCAATAATAAATGCCGCTGAACTACCAGTTGCGTGTGTCGCCCAGTTTGAGAACCGTTCAAATAAGTTTTTTCTCTTTTTCATTGCTAAACTTTAAGTTTCTATAGAGACCCCACTGAAACTGAATTTGTTTGCATTTATTAGCTTTATCTTAAAAGATCCGTTCTTCAAAGGTTTTTCTGCTCCATAGCTAAGAATAGCCTACCTGCTTTGTTGCTACTGCCGTATTTGAGCTTTGTACTGACTAGGTGTGACTCCTTTAATTGACTTGAAAATTTTATTAAAGTTTGAAAGGCTATTGAAACCACAGGCATAAGCAATGTGCGTGATTTGATGTTTATTTTCAACGATCAATCTACAGGATTCACTAATGCGCACCTCATTGACAAACTGGACGAAGGTTTTCTGCGTACGGGATTTGAAGTAACGGCAAAAGGAATGTTTCGACATATTAGATAGCTGCGCAACTTGATCCAATTGAATTTCTCTAGTATAGTTGTTAAATACGAATTTAAAGATGCTGTCAATTTTACTATTGTCAATAGGACTATAGTTGTGGGTGTATCCCGCGCTGGAGAGGTAATCAAATTCATCTGTGGATAACATCAATTCGATAATCTCCAATAACAAAATGGTTTTCTCAAAGCCATAATCCAGCTGTACGATCTTTTTTAGCTTTACCTTCAGTTGTTCCTTTGTTGCGCCACGGAATAGGAGACCACGTTTTGAGGCCGAAAAGAATGCTTCGATTTTATGTGTCTGAAAGAAATGCCCTAAAACTTTAATCATTAATTTAGGTTCTATATACAAGGCCAAAGAGCGGGATGTCTTTGTCTCCGCAATAGCAGAGCCCGGGCAATTTATATAGTTATTGTGCCAAACATGTGGCAGATCGGGCCCTACAAAAGTGAGTTCATCAGAAACAAAGTTACTCACATTATCTCCAATGATCCGTTTTCCCTCACTTTCCACAATATAGGTCATCTGACAGGCGCTATGAAAGTGAAATTCGGTGGAGAAGAATGGTCGCTGCACATCTTTGGTCGCAAAAGCCGTAATAGCTGCACCTTCCAGAATTTTTGCAAAAACAGGTTTCATGCGTTTGGTTATTTTAATTAAGAGCAAGTAATATAGCTTATTTTGCCCTAAAAAGAGGTAAGCAGAGGTAAAAATGTTAATATAGTGGGAGAATTAAGCAATCTAGCAGTAGTCACAGAACTGTTAAGCGCGTAATTTCGTATAAAATAACGCGTAGAGCTTATGAATCCTAAATTATATCCTTATAGCATGATGATCGTCTTTGTCGTACTCTGTGCGACAGCCTTTCGGTCTACAGAAAGAAGCCGCCCTATGGCTCGCTATGCATCTATAACAGGATTAAAAGCAGAGAAAGTAGCTTATTATAAGAAGCTTCATGCTAAGGTTTGGCCCACGGTACTTCGAAAGATCAAGGCATGTCATATCCGCAATTATTCTATTTTTTTGAAGGAAATAGACGGTAAATTTTTTCTTTTTAGCTATTTCGAATATGTAGGACAAAATTTCAAGCTTGATATGCAGAAGATGGCGTCCGATCCAGAGACACAGCGTTGGTGGAAAGAAACAGATCCTTGTCAGCAACCCCTGTCCGATGCACAGGAGAAAGGGGAGATATGGTCTGGTATGGCGGAAGTATTCCATACGGAATAAAGAAAGAAAAAGAATGAATGCTGTAATAACCAACATTATATAACCATGAGAAAGAAATTATTATTTAGTTTGACACTTGCTGTATTGGGAACAAATCTCTGTGCGCAGACAAAGACTATTGTACCTGTTCCATCGATACACCCCAATGCTTATCAGCGGGAGCAAATTGACCGAAAATATGGTATGTTCGTTCATTTTGGCATGAATACATTTCATGACCAGGAGTGGACAGACGGATCTAAACCTGCTAGCTCGTATGCGCCATCGGCTATTGAGGTTAAACAGTGGGTTTCAACGGCAAAGGAAGCTGGGATGAAGTACATGATTTTGGTTACGAAACATCATGAAGGTTTTTGTTTATGGGATAGTAAGTATACGGACTACGATGTGGCGAGTTCTTCAAACGCGACAAATGTTGTGCAGGAGCTGGCTAAAGAATGCGCCAAACAGGGGATGCGCCTTGGTTTGTATTATTCTTTATGGGACCGAAAGCAGAACCCCAATGTAAAAGACATGTCTGCAGATGCAGCATATAATCAATATATGTTGAACCAGCTTAGTGAGTTGGTTGATATGACCAAAAAGTATACAGATATCGTTGAGCTTTGGCTGGACGGTGGCTGGGAAAAAGAGAGCTATCGATGGCCCACGCAGGCGATTTACAATTTGATCAAGAAAAAGATGCCCGGATGTCAAATTGGTATAAACTGGAGTATAGGATCACCTGAGAACACAGACAAACACATTGTTTTGCCGAAAGATCAGCAGAATTATTATCCTATACGTTACTTTCCAAGTGACTTTAGGCTAGGCGATCCCTATCTTCCGATCAATCCTGATCCTAAGCTTTTTATGGCCAACGGGAATACTTACTACATGCCTTTTGAGACAACAGTGGTACTTGGAGAACGCTGGTTTTATAATACTACAGACAAGAAGTATAAGTCTTTGGAAGAGCTTGCGGGGATTTATCAGACCGCAACCGCACAAGACAATATCCTGATCTTAAACGTTGGTCCCAATCGGATGGGACGCATAAAGGATTCGGATGTTGACATTTTGCGCAAATTAAAGGATAAGTTAAAGTTGTAATTCAAAATAGATTAACCTAAACACTAAAAACAAGTACGTTAAGATTTTATGATAAAGACGTTTGATATTCAGGATCGGAGATTTCCTTTGGCTACAGGTGCGGGCAGTGATGCGATTCACAAGGATCCGATCTATTCTTATGCTGTGACTCGATTGGCAGATGATAAGGGGCGCGTAGGCACAGGTCTGGCTTTTACACTGGGAGCAGGAAATGAGCTGGTCTGTCGTGCTGCAGCTTTCTATGCCGAACGATTGAAAGGGATTCCAATTGAAGATCTTATGGCAAATTTTGGTCAATTGTTTAATAAGTTGAGCAACGAACAGCAATTTCGTTGGTTGGGTCCCCATAAAGGTATCGTTCATCTGGCCCTAGGTTCGGTAACAAATGCCTGTTTTGACCTCTGGGCTAAAACGAGAGGAGTTCCACTTTGGAAGCTGTTAACCGACCTCAGTGCTGAAGAGATTGTCAATACGTTGGATCTTTCCTATTTGGAAGATGAGTTTACAAAGGGTGAAGCCATCAGCCTGTTGGAGTCGACTATCTCAACTGGTCATAAAAGAATGGACATTATTGAAAAGGGCTATGCGGGCTACGATACATCAGTAGGCTGGTTTAACTATTCTGATGAAAAAGTACGGGAGAATTGTAAACGTGCTTTAGATAACGGTTTCTCCGCAATGAAACTCAAAGTAGGTAGTGAAGATACATTACGGGATATTCGTCGTGCGCATATTGTACGGGAGGTTGCGGGTGATGAAGCTAAAGTAATGCTCGATGCGAATCAGCAATGGACGCTACCTCAGGCGCTATCCATCTGTCAAGAGCTTAAGGAGATGAATCCTTTTTGGGTAGAGGAGCCGACACATCCTGACGACATTGTTGGACATAAACGCTTAGCCGAGCACATTGCGCCGATAAAAGTTGCCATGGGTGAGCATGTGCCGAACCGTATCTTGTTTAAAAATTACCTTCAAATGGGTGCGGCGGGATTTGTACAGGTGGATGCTGTTCGGGTCGGCGGCGTGAGCGAGTTTATTTCAGTGAGTCTACTTTGTCGAAAATACAATATTCCTGTTGTACCGCATGTCGGTGATATGGGGCAGCTTCATCAGCATCTTGTTTTGTTTAACCATATAAGCCTTGGGCATGAGGCTTTGTTTTTGGAGCATATTCCACACCTAAAGTCTCATTTTGTACATCCTGTGTCTATAGCGAATGGCGTGTACCGTACCCCAATGGATGTGGGAAGCAGTTGTGATTTGTTATAAGTTGACGTTATGTTAGGAAATTTAGATTTAGGTATCGCCATCTTTTATATTGTGTTGATTTTGGTTGTCGGCATATTGGCTGGATCAGGGCGATTTAAGAAAGTGAAGGAAATAAGCGCTGAAGGATATTTTTTGGCTGGAAAGACACTTCGGTGGCCAGCCATTGGGTTGGCGCTTTTTGCAACTAATATTTCAACGGTACATCTGGTTAGTTTGGCACAGAGCGGATTTGATACAGGCTTGCTTAACGGCAACTTTGAATGGATGGCTGCCTTTACTTTAATCTTACTGGCGCTTTTTTTTGTGCCATTTTACCTCAAATCGGGTGTTACAACTTTGCCTGACTTTCTGGAACGGCGTTATGATCGTTCCAGCAGAGATTGGCTCACGTTTATATCCATACTATCGGCCATTGTTATTCATATCGCTTTTTCGATGTTGGCCGGAGGGATTGTGCTACGAACACTTTTTGGATTTAATATGTATTTGAGTATTACGGTAATCTGTGTGATAACTGGAATATATACGATATTGGGTGGGCTGCGCGCTGTTGTGGTGACGGAATCTATCCAGACAATTGTGTTGCTTGCAGGAGCTTTTATTATCAGTTTTGCAGCTTTTGACAAGATGGGCGGTTGGATGCCGATGAAAGCTGTTCTGGCGCAGGATAATGCCCTTGATCGTCTTTCTATGCTCCGTGGTAGCAACGATGGAAGTGGAATGCCTTGGTATGCCGTATTGTTTGGCTATCCGATTTTAGGCATCTGGTACTGGTGTGCCGATCAGACCATTGTTCAGCGCCTTTTAGGAGCCAAGGACGAAAACCATGGACGTGTGGGTGCCCTTTTTTGTGGTTTTCTGAAAATTTTGCCTGTATTTATTTTTGTGCTTCCGGGGCTATTTGCGTATACGCTGTTTAAAACAGGTCAATTGGATTTAAGCAGTCTTGGCGTAGACCATCAAGGGCAGGTCAATTCAAAAGGTATCTATACACTCATGATTACGCAACTTTTGCCTTCGGGATTGATTGGTGTGTTGGTAGCGGCGCTCTTATCGGGTTTAATGAGTCAGATATCGGGTGCACTAAATTCGATATCGACCATGGTGAGTTACGATATCTTTAAACAGCGACGTCCTGCTGCTTCCGATGGACAGCTTATTCGTATCGGGAAAATTGCCGCAGTTATTGCCATGGGATTTTCCCTGGCTCTTTTACCACTATTGGATCGCTATGAGAGTATTTTTTATGGCATAAATGATGTGATTGCTCATATTGCACCACCAATAACCTGCGTGTTTCTTTTAGGTGTTTTTTGGAAAGGAGCATCAGCAACAGCTGCAAAACTTACCCTGTGGATAGGTTCTGTTTTGGGGGTTGCCGTATTTTTGCTGAATAAGCTGCTACCTGACTCGTGGGTAGGGCAGACACCATTTATGATGATGGCTTTCTATCTGTTTTTGATCTGTATGTTACTTCAGGTTTTGTTATCGTATAAGTATCCCGTGCAGCATACTGCACAAAGTCGGGATTTGTACTGGAAGAACCCCGTGGATCCACTTCGGGGAAAAGCCTGGTCGGGTATCGGGAATTACCGTATTTTGTCTGCATTGCTGTTCGCTATTGTCGTGATTTTATATGTAATTTTCAACTAATTTTTAATTTGTTCCGATTCTTTGGAACTTGATGCTAAATACAAGAATAATAAAAACGTGAAAACCTTAGAAGATAAAATAATATTGATTACAGGAGGAACTGCTGGAATCGGTTTGGAATGTGTAAAAGCCTATGTCAGAGCAGGGGCAAAGGTTGCTTTTATTGGTCTCGATCAAGGATCGGTAGATGCTACAGCTGAACTGATCGGTGCGCCACATATCGGTATCTGTGCGGATGTTACGCAAGCCCGCGAAGTTGACCTGGCCATCCAAAAGACTGTTGCTGTTTTTGGGCGGCTGGATGCAATCCATAACAATGCTGGTCTGGCAAGCCCAGCAAAGCCTTTGCATGAAACTACGGATGATGAATGGACAAGGTTGCTGGAAACCAACATGAAAAGTGTTCTTCTGACTACACGGTATGGCTACCCTCGTTTAAAGGAATCTGCTGGTTGTATTCTAAATACGAGCAGTTTAGTGGGGGATATTGGCCAGGAGAACCACGCGGCATATGCCGCCACAAAGGGTGCTATCAACGCCTTGACAAAATCTATGGCCATAGACTATGCGTCTGTCGGTATTCGTGTCAATTCGGTTATGCCTGCAGCTGTTATGACACCCATGCTCAACAAATGGACACTGGAGCAAGCGCATCCAACACAGGTTTTTGACTTTTTGAAGGATATTCATTTGCTGGGATACTGTCCTGAGGGCGATGTCATTGCTGATGCCTGTGTGTTTCTGCTGTCAAACCAAGCACGCTTTATCACAGGGGTAAATCTACCTGTAAGTGGTGGTGCTGAATTGGGGTATCGCAGAAATGTATGACAGATTTTTTTATATTAGCTACAATTAGCTTGCATTTGAAATGCAATTTTTCTAAGTTTGGCGCGCAGTCATAGACTGTTTATAAATAATATATCAATCATGAGCCAGAAATTTATATATAATACACGTTATCCTTCTGTTGAAGATCTAAAGATTAAAGCGAAGAAAAGGATTCCCCGATTTGCATTTGATTATCTGACCGGAGGT